>CAYVVK010000044.1:3969-18046 GCA_964454855.1 uncultured Phaeodactylibacter sp.
TCCTCTTCCCAACGGCCTGTACTATTACCGGGTGCGGAATGGCGAACTGGAGAAGGCCGGGCAAATAATGATCGCACGTTAGGCCATGAAGTTAAAACAGCTGTTCTTCCTCACTGGGAGCCTGCTCCTCCTCTACTGTACCGCCCGGGCCGTGAGCCTGTCCATGACCCATGACGAGAGTTCGACCATGATGGTCTTCGCGCCCCGGACGTTCTGGCAGGTGGTTACCAATGAGCCGCCCGATGCCAATAACCACATTTTCAACACCCTGCTGGTGCAGCTTTTTACCTCCATCGACAACAATAAAGTACTGGCGCGCCTGCCGAACCTGCTGGCGGCGGGCCTGTACTTCTTCTTCGGCATCCGGCTGTTGCTGCAGCTGTTTGCCAATGGCTGGCTGCAGGCCCTGGCCTTTGCCCTGCTGTTCTTCAACCCCTATCTGCTGGAATTCTTCGCCCTCGCCCGCGGCTATGGGCTGAGCATCGGCTTTATGATGGTGAGCCTGTACTTCGCTCACCGGTTCACCCGGGAAGGAAGACTGAGCACCCTCGCCTGGAGCGGCGGCATGGCGGTACTGGCCTGCTACAGCAGCCTGGCGATGCTCAATTATTTTGTGGCGCTGATCGGGGCGGTGAACCTCCACCTGCTGTATCCCTTTCACCGGCCGGATATCCCCCGGTGGAGGAAGGCCAACGGGCTGTTGCTGGGCTTCTCCCTGCTGCTGGGCGGTTTGATCTTCCTGCCGGTCAGAAAACTGGTGCAGAGTGAAAAGTTATACTACGGCGGGCAATCCGGATTTCTCAAGGACACCTATGTCTCCCTGGCGGAAGGCTACCTGGGGCCAGAGTTCTACCTGGGCGATATGACCTTGACGCTGTTCGCAGGAACCGGCCTGCTGCTCTTCCTGCTGGCCGTCAGCCGGAACATGATGGAAGGCTTTCGGGGGCAGGCCACGAGCCCGGCTGCTTTTTTCACTACCATATTGCTGCTAATGGCGGCCAGCACCCTGCTGCAGTTTCAGCTCTTTGGCACTCGTTTCCTGATGGGGCGCACCGCTTTGCTGTTCTTTCCCGTCGGCGCTCTGGTGCTGGCCTTTCTGTTCCATGGCAGTGCGCACTGGCTCAAGCTGGCCCTGCTGATCCCCATCTGTTTTCACTTTCTGATCCGCCTGAATGTGAAATACGTGCGCGACTGGTGGTACGACCGCTATACGGAACAGGCCTTCCACTACCTGGCCGGCCGGGTAGGGAAAGAGGAGGTAGTGCGCCTGGGCTCCCAGTGGCTGTTCACCCCTACGCTTACCTACTACATCATGTCGGAAGGCTATCAAAATATCCTCACTCCCGCTTTGGACTATGAGATCCCTCCCGGTAAAACCTACGATTATTACTATCTTGAGGCCAGGGAGGCCGGCAAGCTCCATCCGGATTACATCCTCGAAAAGAAGTTCAACGGCTACTACCTGATGAAACTACCGGAAAAGCGATGAAGCAGCTGAAGCGGATCTTTCGGGAAATAGGGCAGTTTATACTTAGGAACTACCTGCTGTTCCTGCTGCTCTTTGCAGCCTACCGGGCCTCTACGCTGCACGTCCGCTTCTACAATGGCATCCTCTATTCCGATGCGGAGGGTTACTACCTCTATCTGCCCGCCCTTTTCATCAACGGCGGTTTTGAGGGTCTTTTCGTGCGCACGGAGGAGCAGTTTCCCATGTACCCGGAGACCAAAAAGCGTTTTACCAAATACACCTGCGGACTGGCCATTGTGGAACTGCCTTTCTTTCTGGCGGCGCATGTGGCGGCTCTGCTCAACGGCATGCCCGCCGACGGCTACAGCCCCTATTACGTGCGGGGCATTCAGTTTGCCGCCCTGCTTTATGGTTTTCTGGGCCTGCTGGTGCTTCGGCGGGTACTGGAGCGGCATTTCAGCCCCTGGATCACCTTTTTTACCCTCGTCGGCCTGTACTTCGGCACCAACCTCATGCACTACCACATTCAGGAGCCGGGCATGTCGCACATCTATTCCTTTTTCCTGTTTGCCGTTTTTATGTATCATACGCCCCGCTTCTGGGAGCGGCCGGGCTGGAAGATATTCACAGGCATGGGCCTGCTGCTGGGGCTGATCACGCTGATACGCCCCACCAATGTCGTCATTCTGCTCTATCTGTTGCTCTACGATATCCGGAGCAAGGCTGATCTCGTGGAAAGAGGGCGCTTTATCGGGCGGCATTTCGGGAAGCTCCTGCTGGCGCCGCTGGCCAGTTTTGTGGTTTTTATCCCTCAGTTTTTGTACTGGAAACACCTTTCCGGCAACTGGTTCATCTACTCCTACGGGGACGAAGGCTTCATCTACTGGAACATGCCGCGGGTAGACATGGTGCTCTTCCACATCAAGAACGGCTGGCTGCTGTTCAGCCCTATGGCGGGCCTGGCGGTACTGGGCTGCCTCATCGGCATCTGGAAGAACCGCTACAACATCCTGCCCGTATTTCTGGTTTTCCTGATCTCCCTCTACCTCTTTTCCAGCTGGTGGAGCTGGTGGTTTGGCGGCGCCCTGGGGCAACGCAGTTTCGTGGAGTTCTACACCCTGCTGGCCCTCCCATATGCCTATCTGGCCATGCTGGTCTTCCGGCAGCGCTGGCTCATTTTCAAACTACTCTTTGTGGCCCTGTGGCTGGCGCTGATGCACTACAGCTATTTCCTGACGGTGTACTTCATCGGCCCGCATTACGACTGGCAGCGCTGGCGGCAGGTGGTGGAGTGGATGCTGGATCTTGATTATTTTCAGAAGCTGTGATTGTTGATGAAAAATAATGAAACAATATAACCATTTAACCCAGACGGGTTTCGCTACGCTCAACAATCGAACCGAAACCTCAGGGAAATGGCTCCTGGCGGCTCGAATTCAAAGCAAAATGGGTATGACTAAAATTGTCCAGGCATTTACTAAATTGCTATTTTTGCCTTTCTTTTTTTAAACGGACTTGCTCTAAAAGCGCGATTGATGAGCCGAAAACTGTCTATTGTTATACCTGCCTATAATGAGGCTCCCACCATCCACCAGATACTGGACAAGGTGAAAGCCGTGGAACTTATCGGCGGGCTGGAAAAGGAGGTCATCATCGTCAACGACTGCTCGCAGGACGATACCGTGGGCGCCATTCGCCGGTATATGGAAAACAACGGCGACTTCGACATTCGATACCTGGAGCATGAGGTGAATCAGGGAAAAGGCGCCGCCCTGCACACGGGCATCCGCCATGCCAGCGGCGACTTTATCATCATTCAGGATGCCGACCTGGAGTACGACCCCAAGGAATACAATATCCTGCTCCCGCCCCTGCTGGAAGACGTGGCGGATGTGGTCTACGGCTCCCGCTTTATGGGCGGCAACCCGCACCGCATCCTCTTCTTCTGGCATTCCATCGGCAACAAGTTCCTCACCTTCCTCTCCAACGCTTTCACCAACCTCAACCTGACGGATATGGAGACCTGCTACAAGCTCTTCCGCGCCGAGATCATCAAGAACCTCGACCTGCGCGAGAACCGCTTCGGCTTCGAGCCGGAAGTGACGGCCAAGGTATCCCGGGTGCCGGGCATCCGCATCTACGAGGTGGGCATTTCCTACTACGGCCGCACCTATGCCGAAGGTAAAAAGATCAACTGGAAGGATGGCTTTCGGGCGATCTATTGTATCCTGAAGTATAATTTGTTTCGGTAGAAAGATACCAGACATCTGACATCTGACGTCTGACATCTCCTATCTCTACCCCTTCCGGCAATGATACACATACTCCGTAGGAATATTCGGGATCTTAATGCGCTCGCACTTGTCGAACACCCGGACGAATTTCTTGTAGTTGAATTTGGTGTACAGCACCTGGCTGTAGTAGCCGCCCGGCCTCAGGCCATCGTAGGCCTCCTGAATGATCTTTTGTGCCACCTCTTTGGAGAAGAAGGTAAAGGGAATGGAAGCGATGAAGGCATCCACTGGTTCCTGGACGTGTTTGTGGAGGTGCTCCGCGCCATCGTTAACGATGATGAGGCGCTCGTCCTGGATGTTTTCCCGCACGTGTCGGCAAAACTCCTCTTTGACCTCAAAGGCGTAGAGTTTTGAAGTAGGGGAAATGTTTTTCAGGATCTCGCGGGTGATGTTGCCGTGGCCCATACCGTATTCCACCACTACTTTGTGGTCGCCGCCGGGCAGTTTTTTGCAGATCTCCAGTTCCACTTTGCGGCTGGTTTCGGTGAAAGCGCCGGTGGTAAAGAGGTTTTTTGTAAAGGCTATGGTGGTCTTGAGCTTTTTGAAGTCCATTATTTTGGATTGATTTTTGTTTTTTTTACCACAAAGCCTCCAAGGCACTAAGGGCCACAAAGGCGTCGAGGTTTCGCCGCGCGGCGGCTAGTGCAGTCGGCAGTAAACCCCGGTACGGGCCCGCATGGGCAGTTGACAGTCGGCAGTCAAAATAATCAACGGGTTATCAATCTATTATAACACCAACTACCTGTCAATTAATTAACTCCCAAAGCACTAGCGCCTGGCTGAGTGGTTAATTAATACAGGCTGCCAAACTCTTTCTTGAGCTATCCCCCATCCCGTACCTCAACCTCAACCTCAACCTGAACTTCAGCCTCAGCCTCAGCCTCAACCTCAACCTCAACCTCAACCTCAACCTCAAACCACTACTTTTCCACCACATACACCCCACAGATCTTCGAGCGGCCGCACCAAATAGAGTATGCTTCCTCGCCGGCATAGGGCCCGCTGCGTTCCCGCAACTGTCGGAAACCCGGCTCAAAATGGCGGTAGGCGGAGAGGAAATAATCGGCTTCCCGGTAATCTTCCACCCATTCGAAGCGTGCGCGCAGGTGGGGCTGCAGGTATTTCCAGTTGAGCTTCGCCGGGTAGGAATTGGCCGCCACCTTAATTTTTTCCTTGCTGTCTATCCGGGCCAGTTCTTCCAGCGCTTCCTTGTAGGAAACGCCCCAGTAGTCGAGGTCGTACTGCCCCAGCTGGTTGCCCGCCGCCAGCAGGTTGAAATGCACATTCTGATGCGGGTGATAACGGATGGTGAAGAACAGCAGATAGGCCAGGTTGACGCCCACGGCCCACACCAGCGCCCTTCTCCACAGCAGTTTTCCTTCCAACCGTTGCCAGAGTTCGCGCAGCCCCAGCACCGCCAGGTACACCAGGCCGGGATACACGAAATAGAGGTGCCGCCAGCCGTCGTACACCACCGCCCCTTTGACGATCACCGTCAGGATAGGCGCCAGAAAGAAGGCCAGCATGGCCCAGTCCTGCCGCTGAGCATCATCCGCCCATAGACAGAACCCTCTCCAGCGGGTGATGTTCTTCAGCAGCGGCGGAAAGAGCGCATACGCGCCGAAAAGGAACAGCAACAGATACAAGAGCGGCACCGAGATACCCATCCACCAGGGGATGTAATACCAGGGCACTTCCGTCCCGGCCAGCAATTGCCCGCGGAAAAGCAGCTTGCCCGGCCAGGGGTATTGGGACATCAGCTCGAAAGCTTCCTGGAAGCTTTCCCAGGGCGCCTCCCAGAGGTAAGGCCAGAAAGATACCGTCGTCATCGCCGCCAGGGGAAGCGCCAGCAGCAGGCCCAGGCCGTAGTACAGCCACCACTTGGCCTTCCACTCCCGGTTGAACAGCAGGTCGAGCAGGATGAGGAAAACCGCCACTGCCGGAAGGATCACCCCTACTATGCGCATGCTCACCAGCATACCGCAGGCCAGCCCGAAGAGCAGAATATGCCCCAGGTGAGGCCGGAACCAGAAGCTGAAAAAGGTGTACATCCCCAGGATGTAAAGGGAAAGCAGCGGAATATCCTTCGGGTTGAAAAAGGAGTGGGCAAAAATGCGGGGCGTGAACACCAGAAAGGCCACTCCCAGCAGGGCCCACCGCCAGTCTTCGAAGCGGCGGCGCAGCAGGTGGTAAAACACCAGGACAGAGAGAAAAAAGATGGAGAACCCCAGCAGATGGCGCATGCGGAAGATCTCCCGAAAGGTCTTGAGTTCCAGCCCTTTCTCCAGCAATACGGCGGGCAGCGTAAACCACACGCCGTAGTAGCGGTGCTGGTAGGTGTCCATGTCTTCCCAGGCGTAGCGGTGCTCGGTATAATCGTACCAAGCCTGGTCGATATACCTGGCGGATACCAGGCCGTGGTTGCGCTGCAGGGGCTCATCCCAGGAGATGCCGTAATCATCGTAGACGAGCAGCCCGATGGCCAGGTAGGCCAGGAAGAAGAACACGGGCGCCCAGGTTTTTTTGGCTTTCCAGTTCACGGCTTAGTGTTTGCGGGCAAAGGTAGATAAATTGTTGCGCTTTGCTAAGTGAAGATCACCAAGATCACCGGCGCTTTTTCCGACCTGGTGCTCGACTGGGAAGCCACCATCCGCCTCCCTCAACAGCCCGGCCTGGAACCCGGCGAGTACGACCTGGGCATGATGGAGGAGGATCAACGCTACGCCTTCCGCAACCAGCAGCGCTATCCCATACCGGATAGCCCGGTAGTGGTGGAGGTGGAGTATTCTCCGGAGGAGGATTGAGTATGGGGCAGGGCGAATACCGGAACCATTTCACTACCCACTTCCAGATTCAAATTTGGCCTTTTGCATCAAGTTGGGAACTTTGAGAAACACAACAGTTCAGCCAGCCGTTAGCAGACAACCCATAATGTCACAAGTTGTCCCGGTTTTTTAAAAAAATGCTATTTAAATTTGAATTAAGCAATTAGGCATAAAGTTATGCTGAAACGGCCTGATGAAAAGCATAGAACATTCGCCTGGAAAATTTGAATAATTGGACTGACAAATTAATTACGATTGCCCAATGAAGCTCCAGTTTCAAGATTTTTTCTCCCCGAATCCATGGGTAATATTTGGTTTATCTTGTGGAATTTATGCCTTAGTATTATTCATACAACAGCAGTATATTCTGACAGCCGACGTATACTATAACTCTCTGAGTGAACAACTCACGATAGGCCGCCTCAATGATTATTTGAAAGCACAACGCCGTTGGGCCTGGCTTGGTTACGCCTTTATTCCTTTTGCTCTTTCTTTTAAAGCGCTTTTTGTAAGCATTTGCTTGAGTACCGGAGCTATTTTATTAGACTACCGAGTAGAATTTAAAAAGATTTTTGTAATGGTAGTACAAGCCTTAGCCATCTTTGCTATCGGTAAATGCATTAGGTTGGTGGTAATTCAGGCCGTTGAGATCAAAACGATTGATGACCTCATTCATTCTGATATTTTCTCTCTCCTCGGTTGGGTAGGTAAAGAAACAGTGCCCGGTTGGCTCTTGTATCCGCTTAGTGTGATCAATCTTTTTGAACTTCTATTTTGGATATTGTTGGCGGGAGGAATGGGTATCTTGATTAATAGAAGTTGGAATCGATTAATAGGCTTCATAGCGGTGACTTACGGTTCGGGGCTATTGATCTGGGTATTATTTATCGTCTTTTTGCAATTGAGCTTTCAATAAAAATACTTTGCGCGTAAAGGACGCCGAAATGCCAGCGGCGGATCGACAAACAAGCCTGGCTATTTTTCTAAACTTTTAAATTCTTTTTTATGAAACAGTTAGAAGTTTTCCAAATGGAGTCTATAGAAGGCGGTGCATGCTCAACGACCCAGCGGTATCTGGCAAACATAGGTTGTGCCGGAGTAGGAGCATCTTTCGGATTAATCACCTTTGGCCTGGGGGTCGGAGCTGGCCTTGCCTGCGCTACGGCAGTTACATGGAAGTGTAGCCAGCCGTAAAGGCCTCTACTTAGGCTTCCCTAAGCCTTCATCAATTAGCAAGGCCTCCAAATTAAATGTTTGAGATGCCTTGCTTTCTCATTAATGTTGGCCTACTGACAATTTCACCTATGCGAAACCTTATCCTTCAACTCGAATGGCTCCTCATACTGCGTAACCGACGAGCATTGCTGTTATTACTCATCGGGGGGCTTGCTCCTTTACCCATGTTATGGATCGCTCCACAAGTTTACGAAATAAGCCCTGTCCAGACCGCACTCCTGGCCTTGGTTCTTACAGCAGGTGCTTCAATGGCCTATGGCACTTACCTTATTGCCTGGGAAGGCTCGTTTTTTAATCGGATAATGACACTAGAGGTTTCCATGCGTACTTACCTGAATGCCAAATTCGTATTGCTTTTTTTGCTTTGCTTAATGCAGTCTCTCCTGGCCATTCTGGCATCTGCTGTTTTTACAGATAAAACCTTTTCGACATTGCTAGCCGGAGCCCTGCTATACAACCTGGGCATTAATCTGCCACTTACTATCCACATGGGCCAGTTTAATCTGAAAAAAATAAATTTGGGGACGAGCAGTATTATTTTTACAGAGCAATCCGGTTGGAACGCTCTATATGCTCTACTCTTCTTCGTGCCAGCTATGATAATAGCATTTTCTGTTCAACTCTATACCAATTACACCAATATACCTTTTGCCTTTGCCGGGGCCGGCCTGTTGGGCATTTCACTTTATTGGGCCTTCTTCAAGAGCTACACCGTGCGAAGTTTCAAGCGCCGCCGCTACGAGCTCCTTAAGGCTTACCACGGAAAATCAACATGATCATGATCGATATACAACAAGTTAGCAAGGCCTATCCCTCCTCCGGAGAGGTGCTGAATATAAAAACACTGATCATCGAAACGGGACAATGTACAGGCTTATTAGGTAACAACGGTGCTGGAAAAACCACCTTGCTCAAAGCAATACTCGACCTTATTCCCCTAGATCATGGGGCCATAGCCATCGATGGGAAACGGGTAGATAAGGATAATAAATGGAGATCATTGACCGGGGCGTTCCTCGATGCGTCATTTGTAATACCTTTTTTGCGGCCAGAAGAGCATTTTGCTTTTGTATGCAAGGCTTATGGCCTATCCGATAACGATTTGCAGCGACGCCTTCCTATGTTCAGGCACTTTTTTAAGGGCGAGATACTCGGTGGAAAAAAATATATTCGCGACTTATCTAACGGCAACCAGGTTAAAGTAGGAATTGCTGCTGCGCTTTTGGTGCGCCCAAAGCTTCTCGTGTTGGATGAACCCTATGCTCACCTCGATCCATCCTCCCAAATGGAACTGAACCGTTTGCTGCAGGCTCAGCAGCAAGAAAATGGCTCTACGGTACTGCTTTCCAGCCATGGCCTGAGCCATGTTTACCAAATTTGCGACCGGGTATTGCTATTGGAAAAAGGACGGATAAAGAAAGACCTGCCTGGGAAACACGAAGCCACTCTCGAAGAAGTCAGCCATTACTTTGAAATCCGATAACGATGCCTATTTTATACGACTTGGTGGCCATGCAGGCTAAAAACTTGCTGCGAAGCCAAAGTAGCCGCTTTCAGGGCATAACCGCGATTCTTGTAACAGCCTTGGCGCTTTTGCTGCTGGCCGCCACTGTTCTTGTTGGATATTTATTACCCTTCGGCCTTTATGAGGCCTATAAAGTTTCACCGGTAGAAATGCTAAATGGTTACGTAGGCATATATCTTGCTGCGAGCTTCCTGGCCAAAGCAGGGCTACAACCTATTCCCTCTGCTCTTATAGTACACTACCGTTTATTGCCCATTCCTACTGGCCTGCTGATCAGCCTTGCCATGATGCAGTCCATATTCCATTTTCTATTTTTTCTGGAATGTATCTTCCTTTTCACCTTCTCCTTGGCCTGCAATAAACAATTCGATTTCAGCATAGCCTGGGCTTCGATGCTTTTCTTAGCCGTGATCACCATTGGCCTTTACGCTGTCATTTGTAAAATAGCGATTTTGCAATGGACGCACCGCTATCCATATCAAAGGCGTATAAATTTCACTGCTCTGCTCAGCGTCCTGTTACTGTCTGGGTTGGCTGTAAAACAAAATTACCCTGCGGAACTACTCGATAAATTCTTAGCCTCAAATACCTTGGCGATTGGAGGTTCCATTTCTGCTTTTTTGCTTTTAGGATGGTGGTGGCAAAGGCTTATGGCCGGCCTGTGGCGGTATGCCTAATGCCTATGTGGTATGGATAGCGAGAACATTTATTAATTACTCTGAAATTTAATCTAATGAAGAAAGCAATCTCTACCTTTTTCTTCTTGCTTCTCATAAGTTTGGGAGTGCTCCTTGCTGTAAGTATTGCCCAGAAACATGAAAATAAAGTAAAGCAAGAGGAAAACCGCCGTGAACTCCCAAAAATCACTTTACAGGGCCTCCAGGGAGAATCCTATTCCCTGTCTGGCCTGCCGGAAGATCGGCCCTTACTATTAATCTATTTCCATTCCGACTGCACTTACTGCCAGTACGAAGCTACCCTGATACGCGACAGCCTACACCTCTTTTCAGAGGCGCATGTAATTTTTGTCAGTGACGAACATCCTGATCAAATTCAAGCATTCGGCGAAGCCTATGATATACTCGGCCTGCCTGGCCTTATGCTTTTGCATTCACCCGACAAACAGGCCAGTGAGATCTTCAATACTGGTTTGTTGCCTTCTATTTTCATATACGATCAACAGCACCAGCTTGTAAAATACTTCAAAGGAGAGGTAAAGCTGGAATCGCTGTTGTTCCACCTTTTTCCACAGCATAAATAAGGATGTCATGCCCTTCTTAGCTAAAAAGGAAAAAAACATGAACTTCAATGACATCCATACACGGCAACTCGACCAAAGTGATTGTGGCGTAGCCTGTCTACGTTCAATTCTCAGGTACTTTGAAAGTGATGCTTCCCCCGAGCAAATTAGAGAGCTGAGCGGCACTTCCAGCAATGGCACAACCCTTCTTGGCCTACAGCACGCAGCCAAAAGCCTGGGGCTGGAAGCAGAAGGATATGAAGCAAACATTCAAAGCCTCCAAAAATGCTCGGATCCCTGTATCCTGCATGTCATTAAGGAGGGCCGCCTACAACATTATATCAACTATTATGGATACGATCATCAGGCAGATACTTTCCTCATTGGTGACCCAGCCGAGCTAAAAATAAGCCCCTGGCCTAAAACCCGCCTGGAAGCCATTTGGTCGTCAAAATGCCTGCTTCGATGTACGCCGACGCCTCACCTGAAAAAAAACCAGGCCACTAATCGGCAAAAACGCCAATGGATATGGAGGCTGATACAGGAGGATATATCAATATTAGGCATCGCCCTGGCTATCGGAATAGGCGTGGCTATGCTCGGTTTAGCCACCGCAATTTTTTCCCAGCAACTAATAGACTATATTTTACCTGCAGGCGATGTTTGGCGGCTCTATGCAGGTTCGGGCCTCCTTTGTTTTCTGCTCCTGGCAAGAGGGGGCTTGATGTATCTCCGCCAACTCCTATTATTACGTCAAAGCCGTGATTTCAACCTGCGCATCATCAATCACTTCTACGGTTCGCTATTGGAATTACCAAAGCCATTTTTTGATAATCGCCAAACGGGGGATTTGGTTGCTCGCATGAACGACACCCAACGGATTCAACGGGCCATTTCTCAACTCGCCGGTAGTGCCTTAATAGATGTGCTGTTAGCGCTCACTGCATCAACTGCTATCTTTATCTATGACTGGCAAACGGGCTTAATAATCGTGTTTTGGATTCCGGCTTTCATCTTCGTGGCACAACACTTTCATTTACCTATTCTCGATGGACAGAGGGCTGTAATGGAGGCTTACGCACGAAATGAAAGTAATTATGTTGACACCATTCAGGGTATTGGTGAAATAAAAGTCAATAATAAGCAAACTGTTTTTTCAAAACTCACTCAGGATTTATATAGCCGATTCCAGCAGGCAATTTTAGACTTAGGCAAAACAGGTATACGTTTTTCCTTTTACACAGAAATCCTCAGTGCAGCTTTTATCGTAGTGGTAATCACCTGGAGCGGAGTAGAAGTACTTGCCGAACGGCTGAGCACAGGCGCTTTAATTGCAATTCTACAAATTGTAAGCTTACTAATGGGTGCGGTACAACGCCTTGCTATCACCAATATACAACTACAAGAAGCCCGGGTTGCCTTTGAACGCATGTTCGAGTTCACTAAAATGGAAAGCGAATTCGAATCGAAATCTGAAAAGGCAAAAGCACACATCAGCGGCCTGTTCGAGCTTCGGATGGAGAAGCTTGCTTTCCGTTTTCCGGGCCGCCCAAAGCTTCTTTCTGACGTCTCTCTTTCCGTTCGAAAAGGAGAGTGGATTGCTATATTAGGCGAGAGTGGTTGTGGAAAGAGTACACTATTACAAGTGCTGCAGAAATTCTATGCTTCAGAGACAGGTGCTGTTAAGGCTAATGGAATTGACCTGAATTTAATTTCTTATCGAAGTTGGCGCCAATGCCTAGGCGTAGTACCTCAGCAGATTAAACTTTTTAACGGTACCCTACTCGATAACATCCTCCTGGGAGCCCCGGTGGAAAACCCCAAAAAACTTGAAGCGTTCTTCCAGAATTATGGCTTCGACCCATATTTTCGTTCTCTCCCAAGTGGTTATGCAACTCTTATCGGTGAAGGAGGTATCAACCTTTCGGGCGGGCAGCGCCAGTTAGTCGGCCTGGCCCGTGCATTATACTGCCGTCCACAACTATTATTACTTGATGAACCCACTGCCGCTCTGGACTGTGAAACCGAGGAATTCATATTAGGCCTGCTCCGCAAATTCAAAAAAAACGCTGCTATTATCCTGGTGACTCATCGGATTAGAGCAGCCCGCCAAGCTGATCGAATATTTCTCATCGAACGAGGATGCATTAGCCATAAGGGTAAACATCATGAGCTCCTAAAATCCGAAAATAAATATTCAAAGGCGTGGTATAGCCTTACAGGCGCTTCATAAATCACAGGATCAAATGATAGTGTTTATTTAGGCCCGCTGCCGGAGGCTGTTAAGCGACGTGCCATCAATGACTGCCGGTTTTCCAGGAGCGCTTTTTCCTTTATCCGGCGTTAGAGAACCGCCTTCCTTAGCGCTGCTAAGGCCTGGAATCCCGCAATGCTGCGGGACAAGCCCTTTGCCCCCACCTGCCTTAGTAAGTGCGGCGGGCAGGTTGGCTAAGAGCACGTTTGGAAGCCGGGTTTGGAAGCGAAAAGAGTCAATTCCTGCCTCGCCAGGCGCCCTGGCAGACAGGTTTTGATGAGACAAGGCACCTTTTTGAAGGGCACACCGGTGGTACTTTCGAGAAAAGTAACGCCGTATCATCAAACCTGCCTGCGTGCCGAGCACTTCGGCAGGCAGGAAAGTGGCCTTTGCCCAAACGGGCCCGTCTGGGCACCCCAAAGATTGGCATCCAAACATGCTCTGAAGAAAAAATCACTTGCCTGTCGAAACACGACATTTATTAATTTCACGTCGCTAAGGTAATTTCTTTAAAGGAGGGCCAAACGTTTCATAAATCAGTTTGAGATCATTGTACTTCACCAAACCTGACTTAATTCGGATCCCTTCTTTTTTGAACCAACGGAACAATGTTCTTCGGCTAATGCCATATTCATCAGCAATTTGCTGCCTGGTTTTTGGCCTGTAAACAATTGAATCAGAATGTAGCTTCATACAGATACGGTGTTATTTTGTTTAAAAACAGATCTATCAGGCAATTAGGCTGAAAGGGAAAAACCTTAAACCTGAATTCATTTTTATCTTCAAAGGATTACTCTAAGAATCTCGCCCAAAGCTTACCTGAAAATAAATACCGCCAACTTCCGGTTTAAGGCCATATCGGTCCAGTGAAGCACCAGATCAGAATTAGGCACGCAATTGAAAAATTTCAACAAGCCTAATCAAACGGATTTATCCGGAACACTTTAGGTGAAAAAAATGGCTTTTTTAAATAATTGTGTGTTTGAGAGCGCTTTTCCGAAGGTTTGGGTTACCTAATCGTTATGTGCAATAATAATAAAAAACTTATTCCCAGTCAATAGCCAGGCTAATTTTTTCTGGAACGCTTCAATAGCCTTGGAGATTCGGCTACCCCCCCACACCTTCACCCGGGAGGTTCCTTTCTAGCCGCCATTTTCCGAATGATAATGTTTGCCTTTTTCTTCGGGGAACGCGCTACGCGCTTCCATCGTCTTATTGCTTTGCCTGTTGGGTAT
>CAYVVK010000045.1:0-3384 GCA_964454855.1 uncultured Phaeodactylibacter sp.
CGACCTCCGCCTTGCGGTGCTCGTGGCTCCAGTTGTTGAAGCCGCCGGCGCCGAAGAAGGCGCCATCCTCCGCCGAACAGATGGCCCACCATATTCCAGTTCGATTGGTTTCTAAACTAACGAACCAATCCATTTGCTCCTGGGTAGCCTCCAGGCTATCGAAGCTGACGCCGTAGTACGGGATCACTTCAGGATGAGAAAGGCCATAGAATACCTGATGGATGTCTTCGGGCCGGAACTGACGGAGGATGGTTCTTTGTGTACTTAGAGTAGGAAAAGTATCAATCATGGCGCATGGCTTTAAATTGTCGGATGATCTCCCCGGGGAGCGCCTGATCGTTATCGATCTGGCCGTCAAAAGTAAAATGCTTTCTGAGCACTGCGACATTGATCTGTTCTACCTGTTGATCAGATACATCGATATGCACGGAGGCGTCCCGCCGGCGCACCCGTTCCAGGCAAAGGGCCGGGCTGGCCTTCAGCCCGACAAGTTTAACCGTACAATCCCGCCTGAGGTTCCTCAACATCTGATCAAAATCATCCGTCAGGCCAATGGATTCGAATACCAGCCGGCCGTCAGCCTCCACTTTCTCCCGCACCGCCTGCTCGATGGCACGGAATACTTCGCGGACATATCCGGTATCATCCACCGCTCTATCTTTCTTCACTTTCAGGGCGATATCCTCCACCCGCAGGAAGGGAATGCCAAGCTGCGCCTCCACCAGCTGGCCGACAAAGGTCTTACCGCTGCCTTTGGGGCCGATCAGGATGTAGATTATTTTTCTATTCACAGCCTTTCTTCTTTTACCAAATCAAGAATCAAAAATCAAAAATCCGCAGATGTTTGAATCGTGAATCGTGATTTTTGATTTACGCCTGCCCGCGGCTGCCTCGCCCTGCTGGCGTATTGAGTGGAGCACCGCCTCTGAGCTTCGTTTCCTGCAGCCCTGCCTGAGGCGTCAAATCCTAAATGCCTAAATGTCTAAATCCTGAATGCCTAAATCCGCGTTATTGAGGATTGAGCGATTGAGGGATCTAGGATTTCGGATGTGCGCTCTGCCCGCGGCTGCCTCGCCCTGCTGGCAAATTGAGCGGAGGCCCGCCCCTGAGCTTTGTCCCTGCAGCCCTGCCTGAGGCATCAAATCCTAAATGCCTAAATGTCTAAATCCTGAATGCCTAAATCCGCGTTATTGAGGATTGAGCGATTGAGGGATCTAGGATTTCGGATGTGCGCTCTGCCCGCGGCTGCCTTGCCCTGCTGGCTTATCGAGCGGAGCACCGCCCACGCGCTTCTTTCCTGCAGCCCTGTCTGAGGCGTCAAATCCTAAATGCCTGAATCCCTAGATCAATACCACTCCCCCTCCTCCGGGTCAATATTAAAACCGGGAAAAGGATTGTCCATCTCTTCCTCCCGGCAAAAGCAGTGTTTCCCGAAGGGGCAACCGCCCTGTTCGCAAAAGTCCACCACTACCCAGCCGCGGGTGACGAGCGGCAGCTTCCGCTCCAGCACACCCACCAGTACGGGATAGACGGCCTCGGCGGGCAGTGCTTCCGGCAAAAGCAGGTCGAGCCGCCAGGAGCGGTACAGGGCTTTCATGGCAATACACAGGCGCTCTAACTGGTTGGGGCTGAGGCGATCGGCAGGCGGAAAGGCTTCTGGTATCAGGCCGCAGCGTTCGCCGAAAGTAGTATGCGCTTCATCGATGCGGAAATGCAGGGGTTCACCGGAAAATCGTCCGGGGCCGGGGGCCGGCGGAAATTCTTCGGGCCGGCGCATCGCCTGGCGGATGTCCTGGTGCAGGTATTGAAGGTAGCGGGCAAGCATGGTGTTCTCTTTTGGTCTTTGTTGCCCATAAGATTGGAAAAATTGGAACGCCATGCCAGCCCAAATGAGTAAATGGCCTGATCTTCCCAGCAGCTGGCCCAAAAAAAGGAGAGATCAGTTGAATATTTCCCGGAGCAGGCTGCGGAATGCACTGGATTGGTACATGGCCTGCGCATCATGGCCGACTCCGTCAACCACCACTTTGCGGTGGTTATGAACCCCATTGTGCCTGCTTTCCATCAAAGAAAAGATGTGCTCCCCGCGTTTAAACCGATTACTGCCGAGCAATACCGCTTCGCAATCGCTGGTGTTGAGTGTCCCTGAAGTAACGGTGTCTGAACTTCCGAGCAGGTAAGTTACTTTTCGCCTGATCAGCTGTTGATCGACAACCTCCTCCCCTACTCCACTCAGGTATTCCGGCGGGTTGACGAAGCCCAGAGGCCAGAAGTTGAAGGCCGGGCAGCCGGCAGGCTCCGCAAACTGGCCGGTGTTTTCATCGTAGCGCACATCATCCGGATAGTAGAAATACTGGCTGTTGGCGACGATGTAATGGAACTCCGCCTCCGGATAAAGGGCCTCTGAGGCGTTTGCCGCAGCATAGGCATGTGTAAATAAACCACCCGACGAATGACCGGTAAGGACCACCTTTTCCAAAACCGGAAAATGGGCCTTGTCTGCCAGCCGGGCGATCAGCTGATCCATCACTTCGAAGGAGCTGATGCGGGAGGCATCGCTGGAACGCTGCCCTTCCCGCCAGGCGGAGGTATTCCAATACAAATCACCACCCCCACCATCTCCTTCAAAAAAAGGCGCGATCAGGATGGTGTTGTCTTCCAGGCCTTCGCTCCGCAGGACAGACATCATATAAGAAAAGTAATTGTCGGCATCCCGGTTTTGGCCATGCACGGCGATTATGGCGTTTTTCAGGTTCACCCAGCGTGCGTCTTCCAGATAGGGCGGATAACTGCTGTAAAACTCGAAGCCAGCGCCTGCCCCCGCCCCATTGGTGATCAGAGCAGTACGCAGGCATGCAGGGCCGGGCGATGTGCAAGGTTCCATCTCCGTAACTTCCCCTCCGGCTATGGTGGTAAAGTTAAGCGCTATTTCCTTATCCAGCATTTCGCCGTTCTGCCCCAAAGCTACAGCCTGCACCTTCAGCCGGTAGGCCGTATTGTTCTCCAGCCCGGCAGTGGAAATGACGGCCTTGGAGCTGGCGTTCGTATAAGAAAAATCAACGGGCACTGTCCCGGCAGAAGAAGACAGAGAAAAAGCCGATTCGAACCGATCCACATCCAGCGCGGCCGAAAACGCAAGTTCAAAAGTAGCATCCACCGGTACATTGACGGTGCCCTCCACCAGGGCGATCCCATTGACACTCGCCGACAGCAGGGAGAGGGGCCGCTCCGCCACCTCTTCCTTACTGCATGCAAACAGTAAAATAACTGCGGATAGAAGCGGAAGAGCGGCCCGTATGTAGATAAGCTTACTCATATTCTTTCTTTTTCTTTCTCCTTTTTGGGCTGGAAGCCCGCGTTACGGGTTTATTCGCGGAGCTGGAA
>CAYVVK010000045.1:3484-12078 GCA_964454855.1 uncultured Phaeodactylibacter sp.
CTCCGCGTTCCGGGTTCAGATTCGCGGAGCTGGAACTCCGCGTTCCGGGTTCAGATTCGCGGAGCTGGAACTCCGCGTTCCGGGTTCAGAAGCCCGAGCCATCCGTCCGCGTGCCCGGGGAAAAGAGCAGAGCCGGGTTGGCGGTAGTATGCAGGGTAAATTCCCCATCGATATCCGGCGAACGGCTTACCGACTGGTCGGCGCCGAAATCGAGCCCGGCCCCATCGGTAGCGGTATCAAAGGTAAGGAAAATATTGCCCTCCACGTCTTTGATGGTGATGGCGTCTCCCGCATTATTCAGGTTCATATTGCCCGTGGTGGTGACAGCCACCACGGCGCCGCCAAAATCGCCGGAGGGTGCCCCGCCACCGAACAACACATAAACGCCTCCCGGCGGGATGACCGTACCGGCAGGGAAAGTATGCCGCGGTTCGTTGGTGGCCAGTTGGTCGTCATCGAAGAGGGTGAAGCCACTTAGGTCCACAGGCTGACCGGAATCATTGACAAACTCAATGAACTCATCCTCGGAAGCACTGCGGCTGCCGTCGCCATTGGCATCGCCGGCATCGCCGGAGGGCGGGTCGAACAACACCTCATTGATGATGAAGCCCTGGCCGGGATCGCCGCCGCCACCACTGAAGTTGGTGCCGTCGGCCTTCGTTCCCGGGGAGAAAAGCAGGTCCATATTGGCGGAGGTATGTAAGGCGAAGCCGCCGTTGATGTCCGGCATCCTCGTTACCGACTGGTCGGAACCGAAGTCGAGCCCTGCGCCCTCTACCTCAGTGCTGAAGGTGAGGAAAATATTACCCTCGGTATCTTTGATCGTAATGGCGTCTCCCGAATTATTCAGGTTCATATTGCCCGTGGTGGTAACGCCCACCATGGCGCCGCCGAAAAGGCCGGAAGGAGAACCGCCGCCAAACAGCACATATACCCCTCCCGGAGGGATGACCGTACCGGCGGGGAAAGTGTGCCGGGGCTCGTTGGTGGCCAGCTGATCGTCGTCAAAGAGCGTATAGCCACTCAAGTCCACCTCCTGGTCGGAATCGTTGACGAACTCTATGAACTCATCCTCGGAAGCGCTGCGCGTGCCGTCGCCGTTGGCATCGCCGGCATCGCCGGAGGGGGGGTCGTACAGCACCTCATTGATGATGAAGCCCTGGTCGGGGAAGCCGTCCCCATTGCTATCGATATCGTCGTCGTTGATAGACAGGGAAACTTCCTGCGGGCTGATCTCCTCGGCATTTTCGATACTGGCAATACTGATGTCGATGGTTTCAACGCCTTCGATCTCGCCATCCTGTACCCCGGTGAGGGTAATGGCCGCGGTGCTCTCTCCGGGCGGAATGACGATCGTAGAAGCGCTGGCGGTGTAATCTACTCCCCCTCCGGTTGCGGTGCCCGCGAAATTCAGGTTGACCGTCACGTCTTTGTCCACCAGATCACTAAGGGTAGCCGTAACCACTGCGGTGCCTCCCGCTTCGTCAAGATCGGGCACATCCGTACTTAAGATGACGTTCACCGGCACGAAAGGCTCGGTGGTGAAGCTCAGGGTAAAGGCCTCCCGCAGTTCTTCCCCATCGCTGCCCCAGGCGCCCGGCTCTATAGAGACCGTGTAGACGGTTTCGTTCTCCAGGGGCGACTTGTTGGTGAGCGTTACCGTAGAATTGGCGTTGGAATAGGCAATGTCTACATCCACCTCTCCGGAAGGGCCGGAAAAGGAAAGCGCCGGTTCAAAGCTGCCTGTATTCAGGCTGTGGGAAAGGATCAGCTCGATGGCCACTTCCGTATCGATATCAAGAGCCCCGTTATTTACCTTTTCGCCATTGATGGTTTTGGACAACACGTAAAGCGTATCGTCAATAATGGGTTCCTCTTCGTTCTCACAGGAAAATACAAAGGCGATCAGGCCAATGAGGATCAGGCGGGGGAGGATCATGCTTAATGGTAAAGGTTTCATATTGCGTTATTTTGATCGGGCAGCCGTTTGGCTTTAGTGCTGCTCCATGTATTTTTCAAAATCAAATTCATCCACGAGCTGGCGTAGAAAGGCGCCATCTTCGGGAAGGACAAAGCTCAGGTAGAGCTTTTCACCAGATTTATCGGTAGTGATCAGGCGGTCCGGAATGTCAGCCACCGCCTGGCCCGTCAGTTTTTTAAGAAAAGCCAGGCCGATCAGGTAGGTGCCCACCGCACTGGGGTGCTTATCGTCGAAAAAGAGCTCCAGGCCGGGGCGGTGATGGCGGGCGGACTCCCAGATGGGGCCCACCGGCACCAGAGGGGCATCCAGCTCCTTCGCCAGTTGGGTGTAGGCCGCCGTAATGGCCGGCTGTATCAGGGGGTTGGATTTGTACCCCCAGGTCATAAAGAAGAGCGGTTCGGCGCCCACCGAGCGGGCCAGTTCTGCAAATTTCCGCCCGTACTCCATAAAACTTTCCGGGGCCTCAAAAGCACTGGAGCTGTGGTTCTGGAGCACCACATAGTCCCAGCCTCCTTCCCGGATCAGGGCCTGCGTATTTGTCTTCTTTTCACCCTTCCAGTGCTGCTCCAGGCTGGCGCCGCCCGCCGTCGACTGACGGGTGAAGATAACCCTATCCTGGCTCTCGGCCATGGATTGCACGACCTGCGGGAGGTTCCAGAAGAAAGTGAAGCTGTTGCCCACAAAGAGCACCCGAAGGGTATCTCCCTGCTGCGCCATCCCCAGCAGGGGTAAAAGCAGCAGTGCCAGAAAAAAGCCCACCCGTTGCAGGCGCGGTATGCTGAATGTCGTCATATCACTGGTTTACATCCGTAGGTTCAAATAATCCGGGAATGGGCGAAGGCACGTTGTCGTTCCGGTCGATCTCTGTCTGCGGATACAGGAAACGCTGCGGCAGCTCCGAGCCGGTATTCGGCTGCACGCGCACCCGCACATTCGTATCTTTCAGGGTTCGGCGGGTATCGTTAAAGGCCTCGATCTGGCCGAAGAAGGTGATGTAGCGTTCTTCCAGGATCTCCCTTAATAAGGCATCATCCGCGCTCAGGCCATCCGGGTTTTCCATGCCGCCGCTGGCGAAATCTTCCGGCGCATAGGGGTCGTACTGCAGCTGTGCCGGATCGGCATTACGCAGATAGCCTCCGCCGGCCATAAAGGCACGGAAGTCGTTCAGGTGCCCCAGCCCGGTGTCGAAGCCCTGGCTGCGGAAGCCCGCCTCGGCCAGGATGAGCAGGTTCTCCTCGTACGTCACCAGCGGCGTCGGCGCCGTCTGGGCGGCAAAACCATCCACGGTATTGGGCTGTATGCCGATGCTGTTGGTCAGGAAATAGAAATTGAAGCGGCCGGTTTCATCGGTTTTGGCATTGCCGCGGTAGTTGGCAAAATCCGGGCTGGCGGCAGGGTCCGGATGGATCAGGCTGGCCATGAAGTCGGATGTTCTCAGGTCCGCTCCTCTTACTTCCACTGCGAAGAACAGATAGTTCAGGTTGGATTCCTCATTGCCGGTGCCGTGCGGGGCGTACATTGCCCTGTCCATACCGCTTATGCCATTGCCGGCGGCGGCGTAGGCGCTGGCGTACTCCCGGGTGTGCATATAAAAGCGGGCTTTCAGGGTGTAGGCCGCTTCCGTCCAGGCGGCGGGGTTGCCGTCGAGGTAGATGTCGGAGCCACTGGCCGGGCGGCCGGTGCCTGCCTGCAGGTTCTGTATGGCCTCATCCAGCAGTGACTGGACCTTGCCGTATACCGTCAGCTGCTCTTCGTAGCGGGGGTTCTCCACTTCAATTTTACCGGCATCCTCGAAGGGGATGTCGCCGTACAGAGATGCCGCCGTTCCCAGTATCTGCGCCTGCAACACCTGGGTGATGCCTTTGGTAACCGCCCCTACTCCTTCTTCTTCGGCGGCTATTTCTGTTTCCAGGGCATTCCGGTAGGAGTCGACGTATACATCGTACCACAGGCTGTTAAAATCACTGGTGGTCAGGGAGTATTGGCTGAAGCCTTCGTGCTGGCGGTCTATGCCGGTGTAATACCCGCTAAAGATGCCCGCCCGGCGGGCGGTTTCTCCGGATTGCAAAATGATATTGCCCACTTCCGCTCCGGTGAGGATGTATTGGTAGGAAGCACTGGTGGGATTGTTGGGGTCCTGGTTGATGCCGTCCACCAGCTCACTGCAGGAGGCGGTAAAAAACAGTAGGAAAAATAAATATATAAGACGTTTCATAATTCTGTCGTTTGAGAGGTTGGGTTAAAAGTTGAGCAGCAGGCTGAAGACATAAGACTGAGTACCGGGGTTATTGAAATATTCGATCCCCCGGGCCACGCTGATGCCGGAGAGGTTGGTATCCGGGTCGTTGCCTTCAAATTCCGTCCACAGCACCAGGTTTCTTCCGGTAGCCGTCAATTCTATGGAACTCAGCCCTGCTTTTTGCTTCAGCCAGGGCGAGGCCAGGCGGTAGGAAAGGGTCAGCTCGCGCAGGCGCGTCCAGGAGCCGTCTTCGATGTAAAGCTCATCATTGCCGTTGCTGAAAAAGCCGCCGTCGCCATTGTACCAGGCCTCCGTCAGGGCCACCGGGCCCGCGCCGAAGTCGAAGACATTACCGCGGAAGGTTTCTCCGATGGAGATGATGTCTCCGTTATAATCCACGTAATTGCGGGTGGCGGTTACTTCATTGCCCGAATCCTCCCATCTGCCCAGGTCGTACAACACCGACTTGGTGCCGGCATAGATATCCGCCCCCTGATAGGTTTCGAACAGGACGGTAAGCGACAGGTTTTTATACCGGAAGGCCGACGTCAGGCCCCCCTGCCAGTCGGGGTTGGGGTCACCGATCACACCTTCCACCTCATCCTGCACCGGGAAGCCGTTCTCATCAAAAACGATAGAGCCGCCTTCATCGCGCAGGGTGCGGGAGCCCCAGAGTACGCCAATGGGCAGCCCTTCTACAGCCCGGGAATTCACTGCCGACAGCCCCCCCAGGTTGATGGACTCTACTCCCGCCAGGTCGAGCACTTTATTTCTTACCTGGGTATAGTTTCCGATCAGGTCCCAGGAAAAATCGGGAGTGCGGATGAGGGCATAGCCCAGGTCCAGTTCTATGCCTTTGTTCTCGATCTCCGCGCCATTGGCGTATATATCGCTGTAGCCCCGGGAATTGGCGACCGGGAAATCGAGCAGCACATCTTCGGTGCGGTTGTAAAAGTAAGTGCCACTGATGGAAAGGCGGTCATTCAGGAAGCGCAGGTCGGCGCCGGCCTCAAACTCCTTTTTGCGCTCGGGGCGCAGGGCGGAGTTGCCGCGAGTGGCGCTGGGTACAAAACCGCCGTTGCCGAACAGCCCAAGGTTGAGGTCGCCGCCGAACTGGTCGCCAAAGGAAGGCGAAACGAATACATTCGAGGTATTGTAGCGCGCCGGCTGCACGCCCACCTCGCCGTACGACAGGCGCAGCTTTCCGAAGGAGAAGACATCGTTCTTCAGCTCTCCCAGTTCCGAGAACTGCCAGGCCAGCGAGGCGGAGGGGAAGTAGAAGGTATTGTCCGAAGCGTCGCCAAAGGTGGAAGCGGATTCCACGCGCATGGTGCCGGTGAGGTAGAGCATGTCCCAGCCTGAAAGGCTGAGGGAGGAGTAGACGCCGGCGGTGCGCTCCCGGCCCTGAGAACTGGCCGTGGAGACGTTCTCCGGCAGGGCATTGTCCTTATCCCTGACCACGCTGGCCACATCGGTAAATTGTATGAAATTGGTGGTGGATACTCCATTTACGATGCGCGAGCGGCTGTTGTAGTTGAAGCCAAGCAGTAAGGTACCGCTAATGTCGTTGGTAAGCTTCTGCCGCGCCCGGGCGATATAGTCCATGTTGAAAATGGTGTTGGTAGCCAGCTCCTGGTTATAAAAGCCGGAGCGGAAGGCGCCGGCAGCCGAACCGGGCGTGAAGAACTCATTGCGCTGCTCGCTGTAATGGTCTATGCCTACCCGGCTGATCAGGTCCAGCCAGGATACAGGGGAGGCCGTCAGTTCAAAACTGGTAATGAAACGGTCTACCTTGGCCTTGTCTTCCTGCTCGTTGATCGTCCAGCGCGGATTGTTGTAGGTAGGGCTGTCATCGGCGCCCAGCGGCTCGCGGTAGGAGCGGTGGCGGTTCGATACCGGAGAAGCATTGGGGCCGGCAAAATAATTGCCGCGGTAGCCGGAGATGTCAAAGCCGGCGGGATTACGCAGCAGGCCCAGATACAGGCCCGAAGAACTCGCACCCTTCTGAATTCGGTTGGAAGCGGTGCGCGAATAACTGGCGGTGGTCCGCAACTTGAGCTTGTCGGAAAACAAATGCCGCACATTGAAGCGGGCCGTCGTGCGGCGGTAGTCCGAGTTGTTGACGATGATGCCCTGCTGGTCCATATCGCTCAGGCTGAAGAACATGGAGCTTTTGTCATTGCCGCCGCTCAGGCTCAGGTTGTTTTCCAGGTAGTGCCCATCGCCGAAGATGTAATCAAAGTTGGGATCGTCGTAGATCGTCCGGTCGTTTTTGGTAATAATGGGATAATAGGTATTCCCGTTCTGGCCGACGAAAAACTCACCGGAGGTGTCGAATTCGTCGGTCCCGCCGGCGCGCTCGGCGATCTTGTCGCCCCAGGAATCCCGGGCGCGTTGATCGTAGACGCCGTTGTCCCCCTGGCCAAACTTGGTTTGCAGAGGATATTTGCGGTTGATCCGGTCCAGCGAATAAGTGGATTGGAGCGACACTTTCAGCTTGCTGCCCAACTTTCCGCTCTTGGTGGTGATCAGAATGACGCCTCCCAGGGCCTGGGTGCCGTATAAGGCGGCGGCCGGTGCGCCTTTTAATACGGAAATGCTTTCGATATCGTTGGGGTTGAGGTCGTTCAGGCGGGATTCCGGGTTCGAGCCACCGCTATCGCTGTTGCCCCGCACATCGTTGCTGATGGGTATGCCGTCCAGGATGATCAGCGGCTGGTTGTCGCGCGTAATGGTGGAAATGCCCCGGATCTGAATGTAGGCGCCGGCGCCCGGGTCTCCGGAATTCCGGGTAATGCGCAGGCCGGAGGATTTTCCGGAAAGGGCGTTCAGCAGGGTGGCCTCCCCGGATTTCACGACGGCCTCGCCTGCTACATTCGAACTGGCGTAGCCCAGCTCATCTTTATCTTCCTCAAAGCCCAGGGCGGTAACGACTACCTCATCCAGCAGGCTGGCATTCTCCTGCATCGTCACGTTGATCACCGAACGGGAACCCACCGGGACGGTAACAGGCTGCAGCCCGATATAGGTGAACCGCAGGGAAGGATTCTCGGAAATAAGCGTGAGGGAATATTCTCCTTCAATGGAAGTGACGGTTCCGTTGGACGTACCTACCTCCAGGACGGAAACGCCGATGAGCGGCTCCCCTTCCTCATCACTTACCAGGCCGGAAACGGTGTTTTGGGCGTAAGCTTCCTGGCTCAGGAAGGCCAGCATAGCGATCAGTACACATAGTATTGGTATTTTCATAGTTCAAAGCTTTTGTTGTGCGAATCCTATTTTCTAAGTTCCGCCGGAAACCCGGTGAGATTAAAATCCCACAGGTAAGGCAGCAAAACGTAAATGACAATGGTCAGGCCAATGATGGAAATGAAGTTGAGCCAGACCCCCGCCCTTACCATATCGGGGATCTTCAGATAGCCGGAACCGAACACCACTGCATTGGGCGGCGTAGCGACCGGAAGCATGAAAGCACAGGAGGCGGCCACCGAGGCGCCCACCATGAGCGTGAACGGGTGTATGTCTATACCGATGGCAAGGGGCGCCAGCACCGGCAGGATCATGGCCGTGGTAGCTATATTGGAGGTGATCTCCGTTAGTAAATTCACGGAAGCGATGAGCACGAACAACAGCACGATCAGGGAAACCCCATCCATCAGCGTAAGCTGCTGGCCGATGAAAACCGCCAGGCCACTCGTCTTGAAACCCTCCGCCAGCGCCAGCCCCCCGCCGAAAAGCAGCAATATGCCCCAGGGCAGTTTTACCGCTTCCTCCCAGTTTACCAGCGCCCGTTTCTTTGCTCCTGATGCCGGCAGGATAAACAATATGACTGCGGCAATAACTGCTATGATCGTATCGTCAAGCGCCGGGATGAAGCGGTTCAAAAAGGAACGGCTGATCCAGCTCACGGCCGTCAGGACGAAGACGATGAGCACCACCTTTTCCTCATAAGTGATCTTTCCAAGGGCCTTCAGCTGCTTTCTGATCTCTTCTTTTCCCCCCGGAAAGGATTTCTGTTGAAAGGAAAAAGCAAACCTGGTCAGGTAAACCCAGCAGATGAAGAGCATGGTAACCGAAATGGGCAACCCGAAGATGAACCACTGGTAGAAGGTGATCTCTATACCATACAATTCCTGCACCATAGCGGCAAATACGAGGTTGGGCGGCGTCCCGATCAGGGTCGCTACCCCACCGATGGTGGCGCTGTAGGCGATGGCCAGCATTAAGGCCTTGCCAAAGGTAGTATTTTCGTCCTCTAAAGTGGCGGGATTATCTCTTAGCTGGGTAATGATGGCCATCCCGATCGGCAGCATCATGACCGAAGTGGCGGTATTCGATATCCCGGCAATCCGGCGGCGCGCTGACCACGATCAG
>CAYVVK010000045.1:12088-17638 GCA_964454855.1 uncultured Phaeodactylibacter sp.
GTATTCGATATCCACATCGACAGAAAGGCCGTGGCCACCATAAACCCCAGAATGATGCTCTTAAGGTTGGCGCCGATGGTGTGGATGATGATCAGTGAGATCCGCTTGTGCAGGTTCCAGCGTTCTATGGCAATGGCCAAAATGAAACCACCGATGTACAGAAAGATATAGGGGTGGCCGAAGGAGGTGGTCGTCTCAGGCAGGGACAGCCCGCCCGTCAGTGGAAAAAGGACGATCGGCAGGATGGAAGTCACCGCCAGCGGTATACAGTCGGTGATCCACCAGGTAGCCACCCACAGCGTGCTGGCCAGTACGGCATTGGCTTGTGCAGACAGGCCCGCCGGGTGGAAAAAGGCCAATACCAGTGCAAACAAAGCAGGCCCCAGGATCAAACCAACTCTTTTCGAATCTATTACTGGCCGGAAACGGAAGTTCATCAATGGGTGTCTTTTGCATTCCTCCAGGCTGTACACGCTCAAATTAGGTGGACAAAATGGCAGCGAATAGTTTTATTTTTGATAAATTTATAATCACGCCTAAAATTTAGCAAACTAGCTTCCCGTAAAATTATTTTTTAAAACCGGCTTTGAAAAACATTTTATTGCATAAATTATATTTTTTAAAGTATTTTATATTGTTTTACACTTTTTTACACTCACTTTTCACATGGGATCGGACCGGCATGAACAATTTCTAAAGGCCCTGGAGCGCAAATATGGGGCAAGAAACCTGCTGACCTCCAAGTTTGGCACCTCATCCTTTGGAGATATCGCGAAGGATCTTTGCATCAGTGCAAGCCAGTTCAGTAAACTGATCTCCGGCACTGCTACTGAGGGGATGTATATGCGGTCGATCGCCAATATCGGCCAACTGGAGAAGATCGACCGCCTGGAAAAGGAAAAACAACAGCTGGCCGCTGATAATAATGGACTCAAAGCGGAACTGGCTGAAGCGCGCGCAGATACCAGCAGAAAAGTGGGCCGCCGGGCCCTGGCCTATAGCACCTTGGTACTCCTGGTATTTGCCGGCCTGGCCTACTTCCTGTTGTTCCGGAGAGGGGCAACCCCTTTTTCGGGAGCGGAGACTTTGGGACACCCGCTTTCCAAATATTTCGACCGGGACTTCAACTCCCCCTATGATTCGCCTTACCTGGATGAATCGGAAGTACAGGATTTTTGCCCCTGCAGTGCCTACGAAGGAACCTGGTCGCTGGATGAAGAATACAAACTACCCCTTCCGGGAAACAAACGGCCCGGGGTTTACTATCTGGCCAAAAGCGCCGACGTGCGCATGAAGTGCGCCAAAAGCGGCAGCGACAGTACGAAAAAAGGCATCCAGCTGCTGGGCTATGAATACCTCGTCAATGAGATCTGGGTAGATACCGAAGAGACGCCCCTGTCTCCCAAATATTTCGACAAATCCTCCAAAACTTTCACGGAAGCTTACCACAAGCTGGATTTTTCGGCCAACCCCCAATTTAAAAAGCTGGCCACCATCCATTCTTTTTTCATCAATACCTTCCAGATCTATCCGGACAGCATCATCCGCAACGGCGAACCCTGCGGCCGCTTCGCCACCGATGTGGACTGGGCCCTGGCCAAAGAGTACGAGATCGCCCCCAAGTACGTCCTGGAAAATGTACTGGCCGACCTGGTCATCACGGATTGCAATGCCATCGCCAACCCCTACTGCGACCCCAATGACCTCAGAGAAGGCGAAAGCGTGATCGGTTTCGACTGCTACTACACCATCGATACCGAAAACCTGGGCATCGGCCGGGGCTACCCCTACCGCAAAGCCTTCCGCCTGGAAAAACAGAACTATGCCGATAACCTGCTGTGTGCCTGCGAGGGGTAAGGAGCCCGGCCGGGTAACCTTTTCTCTTCCCGATAAATGTATAAATGCAAAACCTGAAGTGTACCGAACACCGCTTTGGGCAAACAAATAAACACTTGTTGAAACCCTGCTCCGTGGAAAGATCCGGCCTTGCCGGTTCCACGGGGCTTAAGTAGGTGGACACAAACAATGTAACAATTCAACATTGTAACAATCTGCCCCGAACGCCTGAAAATAAAGCGTTTCAGACTCTGCTATCGAAGCAGTATAAATCTGTCCGCCTACTTATTACTACTTTGTTACTTTAAAGTGAAGCCGCGTAGCGGCGATAGACAATAGCCTGGAGCGACAGCTCCAGGATCTATTTAGAGAGGATTAGGGAGCGGCATAGCTGCGACAGAAGACAGAAACTCTGCCGCAGCTACGCCGCTGAAACCCCGTTGTACAATTTGATCCTGGAGCTTACGCTCCAGGCTATTTTCCGTCGCCGCTACGCGGCTTTCCTAAAGTAACAAAGTAGTATTATTGTCTTGCTTTTTACCTAATTTAGAGCGGTAACGCCCAGACGAGATGAAGAACTTCTGTTTTTCTACTTTACTTTTAATGTTTCTCCCTCTGCTGTCGGTTACTCAGAAACCCCAGCTGGTGCTGCCGCTAGGCCAGTTTGACGCCATTTCAAAAGTCGACTTTTCGAAAGATGGCCGCAACATCCTCACCGGCAGCGAAGACGGTACGGCTCAGCTCTGGGACATAGAGGGCTACAGCCTGCAAACCTTCGGCGAGAAGAATGACGGAGAAATATTATGGTCCAGCTTTTCCCCGGACGGGCGAGGGGTGTACACCAGAATCGGAAGGCACGGCCTGGTCAGGCTAATGGGGCTGGATGGCGCCGTCATCGATTCCTTTGAAAGCGGGACGCCCAATGCCTACGCTTCCTTAAGCCCGGATTGCCCCTGCGATGACCCCTTGTTTAAGGCTCCCCACCTCATAGTGTTGAAGAGTGAGATCGCCTTGTATGCCTTCAGCCTTGATAAGAAAGTTGAGGAATCCAATAACGTCTATGATCTCCTTGACGAACTAACAAACAACTTCATCGCCATTACTCCATTTTGCTCGCAACGGACGGCGACAGAAGGCAGCAAGCAATTGATCATGATATTGCCCTTTGACCGTGAGGTGCTGTTGCTGGTGGATGAAGACGGCCAGGCCAGAGACAGCATCATCATAGAGGGCTCAGGCCCTCCGGTATTCTCCGCTGACGGCAGAAGCATGCTGATTGGAGAAAACTATAAGAGGGATGCGGCAATGCTCTGGGATGCTACCGCCCGTAAAGCAATAGCCCTGGAGGGAGCCGTACTGCCCCGGCGAGGATTTTCCAACGCGTTTTCACCAGACGGCGAATACCTGATCACGCCCATGCAGGACGGCACTGCCATACTGTGGAACCGGGCGGGAGAAATCGTGCATTCCTTTGGAGCCCAAACATATGGCATCTCCTCAGCCACCTTTTCACCAGATGGAACCTACATCCTCATGGGGTTTGAAAACGGCGCCGCCAAACTCTTTAACTGCGAATTCGAACTGCTCAGGGTATTTGACAATCCCGCCAGTACGGCCGAAAGGGTCGCCCTGGCCACCAACTGCCAGGCTGAACCATCCGATCGGGCAAACGAACCGGCTATCGCCATCCAAAGCCGGGACGGCACTGTGAATATCTGGAACCTTGAACAGGGTATGGTAAAGCTTGCTCCCCCTGAGCTGCAATGCGAGGCCTGGGCAGAACAGGCAGCGCTCATGATCGCAACAGCTTCCGATACTTTTCTATTGGAAGCTGCAGGAACGGGGAAAGTGCTTTTAAAAGCCAAAACCACGGGGCGGCTCCTGGCCGAATTGACGGCCATAGGCGCCTCCGACTGGGTAGTCACCACCCCCGCCGGCCTTTTCGATGCTTCTCCGGGCGCGCTTCAGCTTATGCATTATACCGTCTATTACGACGATACCTACGAACTCATCGAACTCGAACAGCTCAAGGAGCGCTACTACGAACCTGGCCTATTACAGAAGATACTGGCCTACTCCGATGAGCCCGTCCGCTCCGTGGAAGGCTTCGACACGGTGGCCCTCTACCCTGCAATTGCCCTCGAATTGGATACGCTGAACCACCAGCTGCATGTGAAACTGGCCTCTCGCAACGGCGGCCTGGGCAAAACCAGCCTCTTCATCAACGGCAAGGAGGTCCTGCCGGACGCCAACCCACCCCGGGGCTTTGACAAACGAAGAGATACCGCCTTCACCATCGACCTGGCCCAATACCACCGCTTCTTCCTGCAAGACAGCCTCAATACCATCAGCCTGCGCGCCTACAATGCGGCCGGCTGGCTGAAAAGCCGCCCTCATACCGTAAGCTACCGGCCCCGTTTCGCCCGCAGTAAAGGCCAGGGAGAGGAGGGCTCCGGCTTTATTTTCAGGCCCGCCCGCCGCCCGGCTTTCTACGCCATCATCGCCGGTACGGCCAACTACAGCGGCGAACAGCTGGACCTGAAATTCCCGGATAAGGATGCCCGGGCCATAGCCAGCGCCATCCGGCAGGCCGCCGGCCAGCAATTCACCCCCGACAGCGTATCCATCCGGCTCTTCACCACCGATGCCGAAGCCCCGGGAAAGCGGCCGTCCAAGGCCAACATCCGGCAGGCTTTCGAAGCCATAAAAGGCCGCGCCAAGGCCGAAGATGTCCTGCTGGTGTACCTCTCCGGCCATGGCCTCACCTACGGCGATGCAGACCGGGCGCAATTTTATTACCTCACTCAGGATATCGCCAGCGCTGACCTCAGTGACGAAGGCGTCCGCCGAACCCGGGCCATCTCCTCCGCTGAGCTCACCCGCTGGATCAACGACATCCCTGCCCTGAAGCAGGTCATGATCCTCGACGCCTGCAATTCCGGAAAGGTGGTGGATATCCTGGATGGCGGGCAGAAGGCCCTCAACTCCAGCCAGGTCCGGGCGCTGGACCGCATGAAGGACCGCACCGGCATGTACGTGCTTGCCGGCTCGGCGGCCGACAAGGTGAGCTACGAGGCCAGCCAGTTCGGCCAGGGGCTGCTGACCTACAGCCTGCTGGAAGGCATGAGCGGGTTGAAGCTCAGCGAAGGGAAATATGTGGATGTAGTACCGCTCTTCGAATACGCGCGCGATAAAGTGCCGGAGATGGCCCAAACCCTCGGTGGCATACAGATTCCCACCATGCTGACTCCCACCGGTGGCAGCATCCCCATCGGCATCGTCAATGACTCGGTGAAGATCATCTTATCTCCCCGGAAGCCCGTCTTTATCCGCAATATATTCCAGGAAGCCACCCTCTTTGGCGACCCGCTGAAGATCGCCAGGCAGCTGGAGGGCCGCCTGCAGGAAGCCACCGCCAAAGGCGCCGATGCGCCCCTCATCTATGTGGATGTGCCGGAATATCGGAATGCCTACTCCATCAAGGGATTGTACCGGATAGAGAATGGCCGGGTAGCCCTGCAGGCGAGGTTATTTCAGGGAGAAGATCCCGTTGAAGGTGGAGAGATCCAGCTTAAGGGGCAGGTGGATCAGCTGGAAACGCTGGTGGAGGACATATTGATGAAGGCGGTTGCCATTCTGGACGCCAAGGCAAAACGGGGAAGGTAAGTAGGCGGACAGATTTAGTTTACTTATACTGCTTCGAAAGCAGAGCCT
>CAYVVK010000046.1:0-2283 GCA_964454855.1 uncultured Phaeodactylibacter sp.
CAATTGCTGTTCGCTTATGGCAGTTCGCTGTTCGCAGGCCGCAGCGAATGGCAAACAGCGAGCGGCGAATAGCTCCAGAGAGCTACAAGTTGTTGATATTCAAAGGTTTTGACCCCGAACTGACGTTAAACTAGATCTGTCCACCTACTTACCCACCAAATACCCCTCCAGCCATCCCAGCCACCGCCGGTACACATCCTCCCGCTGCACCGGGTCGCCGGGGAAATGGCCGCGGCCGGGGTAGGCGATGAACTGCGTGGGCACTTCATTGTCCCGCAGCGCCCCGAAAAGCTTATACGAGCCGGTTATGGCCACCCGGTAATCGCCGGTGACCGACATGATCAGGGTAGGCGTCCTCAGTTTGGAAAAGTGCACGATGGGCGATTGGGCGTAGGCCCGCCGTGGATGAGCAATACGAGCGGGTACTTTTTTTCGGGATCGAAATCCGGCGGGTAGGTGAGCACGCCATCGGGGCGGAAGCCGTCGGTGCTCTGCCATTCGAAACCTTCGCTTTTGCCCGGCTGCTTGCCGGCCATCCATTCATTGAAGTGGGCCAGCGGAACGGGAGCGGCTTCCGGCGAGGCTTTGAAATACAGCTCTGCCGTCTGATCCGCTTCGCTTCCCACCAGCAGCATGGCGCCCTCTGCGTTGTGATCAAAATCGGAACGGGTGGTAATAAAAACGGCTTTTGTCCCATCGGGAGAAAGGGCAGGGCTGGAGATCTGCACTTGCTGCCGTAAGTCTTCCAGCCCCAGATAAGCGGGCTGGGCGGAAAGTACAGAAACGGGAAGTAGCAGGGAAAAGAGGCGGATAAGCAGTTGGTGGCAAAGCATGGTTTTAGGTGTAAAATAAGCATAATATCGCTATTTGGCATTGCAACCAAAGAGCCCAGTGGAAATGAACCCTGGCGGTGAACCCGTACCTCCAGGCTTCGTCTTGGAGCAGCAATAAACAAGGCCAGTAACATTTTCATTTTCCCACCCACCTCAACAACCAACTACGCACCCGCCGGTACTTCTTCACTGACAACTCATAGTCCGTATAGCTCCGAAACAGCTTCTTCACCAGCCGCTTTTGTTTCTTTACCTTCAGCAGGCTGAGCAGCTCATAATCCTCGATGCCCAGCCGGTGGGCTTCGAAGCGCAGGGAAGGCAGCGGCCCCTCCCCGCCGGGATAGACGACATGCGTATCTCCCGCCGGCAGGAAGTTACTGGGCGTCGCGGCCGGTGAAGGGTGAGGAACGACACTCTGGGCAAAAGGGCTGGCATGATACTGGTTCAGGCCCCAGTGCAGGTAGCCGGAAGTGTTTTAGTGGCTGGCTCCCCAACCGAAGTACACCTGCCGCAGTGGCTCGATGGCCTCGTAGATCCGAAAGGGCGCCCGGCGGATGACATGCGGGTTCCGTTTGTTGATAAACTGCTGGGTGCGGCTGTCCAGGCCGGTATTCTGCTCCACCGGCACGTCCTGCAGGCGCGCCCAACAGCGGGCCGGCAGTTCCTCGCCGTTCATCTCCGCCGACAGCGCCGCGACAGTACCTGCGGGGAGTTCCACCAGCAGGTGCACCTCCTGCCGGCGACCCCAGGGGGAAGCCTGCTTTGTAGCGGGAGTTGTCCCCTTCCAGAGCCAGGGTGTCTGGATAAAGGGGTTCGAGAGGATCTGCCAGCCATAAGCCGGCCTGCCCCGGCAGGGCGACAAGCGGAAGAAGAAGGAGATAGAAAAAGACGAACAGGCGGGAAGGACACATGGTTTTTGGGGGTTAAGATAAGTATTATGTAGCTCTGCTTTGCCCCCGGAACGCGGAGTTCCTGCTCCGCGACATCCAAATTAAAGGTGCAACCGAATCCCCTTTTGTGTTAGCCAGCGCGTGATCCACAAACGGCAGCAATATTAACAGTTGTTTCATTCATATCCTCTGCTCCAGAGGGCCATGATGAGAATGGCATCGGCGGTGCCGTCCATGGTGGGCTCGTTAGTCGAATAATCGCCGATGTCATCGTGGTACACCACAAAATCGTTTTGAAATTCGGCAAACTCGTCGGGCTCGTTCAGTGTGAGGCCCTTCAGGTAGTCGTGTATCGTCCGGAAGATCGGGCCATCCACCAGGCCGCCGGCAGGGGTTTCGCCCAGCAGGGCGCGGGGAGGGATGTGCACATCCACCGGCGTCTCCCCCTCCCGGGGAATACCGGTAAACATGCTGGTGCCCCAGGGGTTGCGGCCGAACAGCCAGTCGCGGTGCAGGATCATAGCGGCATGGTAGCGGGTGTCGCCGGTCATTCGCTCGTA
>CAYVVK010000046.1:2293-17615 GCA_964454855.1 uncultured Phaeodactylibacter sp.
CTCCACCTGGGTAATGAAATTGACGAGCAGGTTATTGGAACACCACAAAAAGGGTACGCCTATCCCGAAAGCATTGGTTTCCGCCCGGCGCAGCACCTTTTCGATGTTGGCGCGGTACCAGCCGGCAAGCCGTGCTTTCATGTCTTCCGGCGCAATCGGATACAAGGCAAAATGGCCGACATTCATAAAAGGGTATTTCTGATAGTGCTCCATCGTATCGCGGGCCATCCACCCTTCGTCTTTGATCATATCGGCATAGCGGAGGGCATCCTGGAGGTATTCCTCCTTTCCGGTAAGTTTGTACAGTTCGGCGGCGCCCCATTCCATGTCGTCTGCCCAGGTATCCTCATTGTAGCGGTAGGGCGCGCCATAGGAATTGCCCTGCTGGTACCCCTCCTGTTCTCTGCCCATGAGGTACAGTTCTTCCGCGGCTTTGCGGCACCTCCGGGCGAAGGGCTCATCGAAGAAAGCCCACGTACGGGCGCCCATGGCCAGGGCGGCGGCAGAGCGGCCGGCCAGGTTGGCGATGCCCGTGGCCTGGCTTTTCCACTTGCCCAGGCCCTGAGGCGTGCCCGTAGCGAAGTAGGCCACCCGGTAGGAGTTGGCGCCCCAGCCGTAATCCGCATTATCCTGGTCGGGAAATTTAAAGCCCCGGTGGTCGCGGTCGTCGGCGATCTGATGGAAGAGCCAATCCTCTTTCGGATGCATTTTCAGTATCCATTCCAGGCCCCAGCGGGCCTCGTCCAGCACATCCGGAAGGCCGTTGGGGTGCGGATGGCCCAGTGCGTCCACCTGATCGATAAAGCGGCCCGGGGACAGCTCGTAAGCCAGCAGCATGCGGGCCGTCGCGTTGGAACTCGTGATGAGGTATTTGAGCTGGTCGCCGGCATCGTGCCAGCCGCCGCTGAAATCGTAGTAGGTGGAATCCGGCGCCGGCGCGTAAAAAACCCGTCCGTCTCCCTGATGGCACACCACATCGAAGTAAGGGTTGTAGCCGCAGCGCTGCTGCCGCATAAAGGCCAGGAGATCCTCCTGATAATTGCCGTAGGCCCGGGGGCTGATGACAAAATCGGCAGGCCTTACGCCTGCTGCTTCTACATAATAAGCCCCCTCTTTCTCATGGGCCGTAAAATCGAACCGGTACTGATGGGGGTACTTTCCCCATTTCGTTCCTCGGGCCGGCTCGGGCCGGCTGCTCATCACGGCCTTTCCCGAGGATACATCCACCAGATCAATTTTCCCCGAAAGGGGCGCTTCAGACATTATGAGGGCAATTTTGGCATCCTCCGGGAAATAGCCGATCAGGTTGGTGCGGATGTGTACGTTTTGGGCGGCCAGCTGATTGAGGGTGGCCAGGAGAAAAAAGAGAAGGTATCGCATGTCTAGCGTGTTTTATCCTGTTGGGGCCTGATTTTATGATATTATTCCACGTTCGCGAGAGACTTTGCCTCGATGCGGAATAACACCGTAGTCTCTGACTGCCGTAAACCTAATAAAATTATCTCTGCGAGCCAGCCCGAAAGGCTTTCGTTAATGGCCATTGCCAACCTACTCTTCTTTCGTTTGTTGAATGACATGCCCCTATAGGCCGGGCTGCAAAATATAGATCACATGAAAACCAAAACCTGCGCCACCTGCCAGGAAGAACACACCGTCCTCTACCGCGTACAAATCCGGAAAGGCAAAGAATGGATCTTCGTCTGTAAAGGCTGCTGTGAAGAACATCAGAAAAAGCCGCACTACCGCTATGGCGGCACCTGGAAAGGGGCGCGGCATTAGCGGTAAGCTGGCTCCTTGCTTCTCCTTCCCAGCGCCCTCATCAAAAGTGTCAGAATAACCGGCAGGCTCGCCAATATGGTAGCCTGAGTGGGATTGCCCAAGTAATCCACATGCCGGGTGGGGAAAAAAAGAAAGGACAAAATAAACAAACCGTAAACCACTGTAAAAGCGAGCCGCAGGCCTTTGCGTTTCTCTCCCAAAGCGAAGTACCCGAGATAGAGCAACAAGAGGAATATCAGCGTCCACTTAGTAAAGGCAAAACCGTACATCAGGCTGATACTGCTACTCAAACCCGGATCTCCGACAGCATGCTTTTCGAGAGCGGCCAGCAGGAATATATTTTCGCCAACATCCATCAAGGCAACCGCCAGTGCCAGCCCGATACTGATCTTCCGGTAAGCGGAAGGCACGGTCAGCCGGGCCAGGTAGTAGAAAAAAAGCGTGTAGAGAACGATGAACAGGAAGTCCCAACAGGTATGCGGCTTCAGCAAAGCCACGGCTTCCAGGGACTGTTCCTTTACCGCTCCACCTTTGGAAAGTGGCAGCAGGGCTTCTAATTTGGCAGGGGTATCTATCAATTCCAGGGCTACAATAGCCGCCCAGCCGTCGAAATTGCCGTGTAAGCTCCCCGGAAAATCGGGCTTGTATTGTCCCATGATCCAGCTGGCAAGTGTAATACCCAGCAGGGACAGCAGAAGGCGGGTTTTTAAACTAATGGTTTTCATGTCTCTTGATTGAGTTACCTTGAAGGCCCTGTTCATCGCTTCCTGCCTGGCAGCTGATCTTTATATACAATTTTGGCATAAAGATTTGAGCATTGCACCAAACCAATTGCGGCCGTAACCTTCCAGTGTTTGTAAAACCTGGAAGAGTTTTGCTAAGAGCAAAGTGAGCGAACGGAACAGATTTAAGAGTAAGGCAAAGGTACGATCAGTTTCGGTCAAAACTCCCCCCGCCGCGGTATAGACGGCTGCGCCCCCTTCCGCCCCACCGATACCGCCGCCGCTACCGCCTGGTTGGCGCCTTTTCCGCCAGGGATGATGCCAAAGCCACCGCCCAGCACTGTTTCGCCGGGCAGGGGCAGTTTGACGGAGGTGACCACCATGTCGGGTATTGCTGCTGCCGATGACTACGATCTTTTCCATGTGAACCAATATTTAAGCAAAACGCGCCGTGATGATCAGCCCCAGCCCCAAAACGAAGCTCAGGAACATCAGTCCGGTCAGGGTATTGGTCCCCGGGGGCGCATTTTTAAACTCTTTCCAGACGAACACCCCCCAATGGCTGCCACCATGGTAGCACCCTGGCCGAGGCCGTAGGAGATGTCAAAGCCCGCCTTTCCCGAAGCGATCATATTCAGCCGCTACCAGCAGCAAATTGGCGATATTGAAAATGATACCCCCAGCGGCAGCACATTCAGCGGCAGGCCGAACTTCAGGTAGCCCCCTGTTCGGTAATTGCCGGGCTCCTGGACCAATTATGGCGCCGGATGGCCGCAAGGCAGGAGAAAGGTGGTGGAACAGGCTACCAGCACCGCTACGCAGTAGAGCTAAATACGCTCTTCACCTCAGCCGGCATTTGCCCTTTGATGTGATCCATCTGTCCCTCGGATACATATTCCCGGAGGGAGTCGACGGTCGTGGCGATGATCCCTTCCGTGGGCATGTCCCAATTGAACTGCTGTTCGCCGTAGCGTTGCTGCAGCTGCTTTACGCGGTTCTTCATCTGCTCGATGGTATCGTATTCCTGGGGCGGTTTTTCGTGGTATTTCCACTGGTCTACGTACAGTCTGTTTAAGACAAAGGTTTTGTTATGGAACCTGAAGCCTGGGACTGATGCTCGTACATTCCGTCAATGATCTCAGTCGGTTTAGGCGTTAGGGATTGCGCGATAATAAGTTACCCAGAGTAGACGAAGTTATTTTGTGCGCTAACAAGGCAAAAAACGTAGGCATAGTGGGGCTACGACGAGGCTTTTTAACGCAGTTAGCGCGCAAAAGAACGAGTCTAAATGGGTAATTTATTGTTGCGCGATCCCTTAGTGCCCGTCCTGGTTTTCAATTGAGGGCCGCAGGTGGTGCGCCAATAAATACTCCGCCACCCGGCGCCCCTGCTTCGTGCCCTCTTCGGTAGCAAAGCGAAAATGATAGCCGTTCACAATGCGCGATTCGGCACAGTACCAGGCGGCAGAATCCAGGTTGTTGTAAGAGCGGGCAGGGGCATCGGGCAGAGCGGTGACGGATCTCATGGTGAAAGGTATCTCCGGCGTACCGTATACATGGTTCACGATGGCAGCCCCTCCGGCGCCCACGGCGGCATGCGCGGAGGGGTACTCCGGCCAGGGGGGTGTTAGCATCTCCGGCTCCCAGCCGGGATCGGGCTTAGTCTTAGGGTTGCCGTCGGAGTCAGCGGCGCGGATGGCCGTGATGGGGCGCCATGTATCGTAGTGGTATTTGCTTTCCAGCGATACGATGTAGGTGTCGTAGATGTTCATGTTGATAAGAGCGAACAGGCGTGCTGTTTCCCAAAGCGGCAATTGCTGTTCAGCTGTTGTGAGGCGCCCGATCCGGTTCCAGCCGTGCTCGGCAAATTCCGCCCACCAGTGGGCGTAGTGGGTTTGATCGGCAGTGCGCAACTTGCTGTCCTTCTCACCATAGGCTTTCACCTCCCTGTAATCGCCGGCATACCTGGCACTTGTAAGGGCAGGTGGAGGCGGCGAACGAAACTGATCAACTTTTTCCAGAAAAAAGGGCCGGATGCGCTCAAGATCCGGTATGAGCACCCAATCGTAGCCCGGCGTGTACTGATACGCTCCCGGCCTGGCCATAGGGGCATATTCCCCGCTGATGTCGTGGCCGTCGCCCCTGCGCTTTTTTATGATCGCCGCAGCGGAGCGCTTGCCGAGAGTGATGCCGGCTTCTTTGGCAGCGCTGTTGGGAATGGAAGCCAGGCTGTTTTGCAGGGCTTGCTGCAAGCTGTCCTTTCTTTGAGGGTAAACGGATAGTAACACTTCGTACGCCGCCTGAGCCGTAAAGGCCAGGACAGATCAGTAGCCATTTATCCGGCATCCTTTTGACTTTTTATTTTGCCTTTTCGCAGTTCTATTGGGCTGGCCCCGAATTTTTCCTTAAATGCCTGCGTAAAATGCGAACGGTTCTTAAACCCCGCTTCATAGGCCACCTCGTACACCATCTTGTCAGTCGTTTCAAGCAGAAAGCGGCCGTAGGCCAGCCGTTTCTCCAGCAACCACCTGCCGGGAGTAGTACCGTAAAGAACCTTGAACTCTCTTTTGAAGCTGGACAGGCTGCGCGCGCACAGGCGGGCGAACTCCTCGAGGGAAAGGGGGCTGTAAAAGTTGGCCTCCATCACGGCTCTGATGCTGGAGCCATTTTGCCGGCAAAGGCTGCCGAAGTAACGGGCAATGGCCGTATTAGAACTGTGTTCCATGAGATGGATGAGGAGTTCCTCAAACTTGAGCTGCAAAAGAGATGGCGGAGGAGGCTTGGCCTGGCCAAAGTAGGTAAGCATGGATTGGAAATAGGCATGCAGCGATTTGTCCATGGCCAGAGGCATGAGCTGTTCCGTCACTGTTTGCTCCGCCGAGGGCTTTTCTGGAATGGGTAGTGCATATTTTTCCACTACCTGCCGGATAAACTGGTCGGGCACAAATAGAAACAGGACGACAAAGTCTTCTCTAAAATACTGATGCACCTCATGGGCCCCTTTCCTGACAAAAAGGGCATCACCAGGCTGCGCCAGGAATTCCACCCCCGGCACCTTCCACTTCTTTTTTCCGCCCAGCACATAGGCAAAATAATTGTTGGGCGACCAGATCCTGGACTGTGCGTCTTCCACCAAACAACGGTACTCCACAAACAGCAGTTCATTCAGTTCGAACTTTCGGAATAGCCGGCTTTCGGACACAAAATCGTAAAGGTTGGCCACGGCAGCATTTTTTTGGTTTGGGCCACGGTAGTTTTCTGAAGGCCAGAAATTGGATATAGAAAGATAAAGAATTATGAGATGATAGGGGCATGCTGGCGCGCTACCACCATAAACAATCCCCAACTTTCCTTATTTTGATCCCAAAATAAAACCACGCGAAAAATGAAAAACCTGATCTATCTTTTACTCCTGGGGATTTTTTCCCTGCAAGCCTGCGTCAATATCGCCGAAAAAGGTGAGGCTACCACAAGCGAAACAGCCGGCCCTACTCTGGAATCCTATTTCGACAACAGCGGCCGCGATGACGTGATCACCGGCGGCGTGAAGATGATCCCCATCAGCACACCCTCCGGCGAGTTTGAAGTGTGGACCAAGCGGACGGGCAACAACCCTACCATCAAAGTGCTGTTGCTGCACGGCGGGCCAGGCTTCAACCACGAGTATTTTGAAGTGTTCGACAGCTACTTCCCCGCCGAGGCCATCGAATACTATTACTATGACCAACTGGGGTCTTCCTACAGCGACCAGCCCGAAGATACTTCCCTCTGGAAAACGGAACGCTTCGTGGAAGAGGTAGAACAGGTGCGCCAGGCACTGGGGCTTACTAAAGATAATTTCTATATTCTGGGCCACTCCTGGGGCGGCATCCTGGGTATCGAATACGCCCTGAAGTACCAGGACAACCTCAAAGGGCTAATCATTTCCAACATGATGTCTTCCATCCCCGCCTATGTGGAATACGCCGAAACAATACTCGCCCCCGGCCTGCCCGCCGATGCCCTGGCGGAGATCCGCGAGATGGAAGCCGCCGGCAAGTATACCGACCCTCGCTACCTGGAACTGGTGCAGGTCCATTACTATCCCAAACACGTACTGCGCATGCCGCTGGAGGAATGGCCGGAGCCTGTGCTGCGTTCTACCGAAAATGCCAACTATGAGATCTATCTGATGATGCAGGGCCCCAGCGAGTTTGGCGTGGTGGGCGACGCCACCCTCAAAGACTGGGACCGCACCGAAGACCTGGCCAAGATCACCGTCCCCACCCTGACAGTCGGTGCCGAGTATGACACCATGGACCCTGAATACAAGAAGATGATGGCCGAAAAGCTGCCCAATGGCCGCTACCACCACTGCCCCAACGGCGCCCACTGGGCTATGTACGACGATGCCGACAATTACTTCTCCGGCATTTTCCAGTTCCTGCGGGATGTAGACGAAGGCAAGTTTTAGCCCGGTTGTCAGGCCGCAATGAAGTTGCGGCCTGACTTCATTCGATCAAAAATAACAGGCAGCAGCCTGGAAAAAGGCAGGTGAGGCTCTGGGCAAAGCCTTCTCTACTTCTCCTCCATTACCCTGGAAACCTGGTTTTTCAACCCCTCCAGTTTATTCTCCTTTGCTCTCCATACCAATTCCAGGTTGATCTTGTAATAGTCGTGAACCAGAATGTGCCGAAAAACAATGATCTTTTTCCATTCCACTTGAGGATGCGCTTCCTTGAGTTCATCCGTTAAATAATAAGCGGCCTCTCCTATGATCTCAAAATTCTTGATCACCGCAAATTGCAGAACTTCGTCTTCTGCAAATGTGCCGTAATCCATACCTTTAGTAAATCGCTCGATCCGGTCAATGGCATCAATGATATGGGCCAGCCTTTCATTATCATCCGGCTTTACGCTCATAGATCAATGTTTTATCTTTTTCTATTCGTTCTTTTGCAGCCGGAAGCAGATAGCCTTCCTCCACCAGGTCCACCTGCCGGCCGGTAATTTCCTCCAGCTCAATGCTCATGCCGGCGTAATCGAATAGATCCAGTGGATTGGGCTGCTCAAATCGCACCAGCAGGTCAATGTCACTATCATAGCTCTCCTCATGCCGGGCAAATGACCCAAATACCCAGGCTTTATCTATGGGCTGGTTTCTAAAGTAATTTTTTATCCTTTCTATGAGCTGTTGCCTTTCTATATCCTGGCCGGTCCCACCTTTCTCTCTTTCCAGCCTCTTCCTGGCCATCTCTATCGACTCCAGTGCATAGTCTGCCTGTTTGAGCTCATAGTATATTTTTTCACTCAGGTATTTCGTCTGCAGTTTCCTGTATTCGATACCCAGTACTTTTGATAAAGGCCTGATGATCCGTTGGGGAGCAGCCATTTCATTACGCTCTACTTTACTCATGGTGGACTGGTCCAGGTCTATTTTCCCGGACACCTCCCTAAGCGTCATCCCTTCCTCCACTCTTCTTTTCCTGATAAGTTCCCCAAAGGTTGCCGACCTCATTTTGACTGCTTTTTCTTGAAAAAATTTTCTAAAAGATAAAAGAAAAATCGGTTTTAATCAAAAATGGGGTTTTTCTTTTTGATGCCTTGTACAAGCCGATGGGCTGCACGATCAGTTCGGGCTTACAAAGGCCGGCGGCCTTGTCGGAATGGCATCCATGACTGCCCGCCCGGGCCGTTTCAGGATCTGTGTGGAGTATAAACACATGTCAACCTTGCAAGCAGAAGTTAGGAGGAGCTTCTTCACACACAACTTTCTCTGCCTATACATTCTCCCGCCAGCTCGTCTTCAGCCGCTTCCGCGCCCTATACCGGTCGATAGAAAGCTCGATCAGCTGCTCGATCAGATCAGGATAGGAAATGCCGGCGGAGCCCCAAAGCTGGGGATACATGCTGATATTAGTGAAGCCGGGCAGGGTGTTAACCTCATTGACGTATACTTCGCCTTCCCGGGTAAGGAACATATCCACGCGCGCGAGCACCTCGCAACCCAGCGCCTGATAGGCATTGAGGGCGGTAGCCTGCAGCTCTTTGAGTTCATTGGGCTTCACATCGGCCGGGATGAGCAACTGGGCGGCGTTCTCATCTTCGTATTTGGCGTCGAAGGAGTACTCTTCGGCAGTGATGATCTCGCCTACTTCAGTAGTTTTGGGATAGGCGTTGCCCAGCACGGCGCATTCCAGCTCCCGCCCCTGTATCATCTCTTCGATGATGACCTTGTGGTCGTACTGAAAGGCGTCTTCCAGGGCCTCGTCAAACTGTACGGCCGAGCGCACCTTGTGTACGCCCACGGAAGAGCCCATATTGGCGGGCTTTACGAAGAGGGTAGTGCCGAGATCCTGTGCTAGTGACTCGTAATTGACGGCTTCCCTTTCATAACTGTGCACCACTACTCCGCGGGCTACTTTAAGCCCAGCGGCCAGCAGCAGGCGCTTGGCGACATCTTTGTCCATGGATACGGCCGAGCCCAGCACATCGGGGCCGACGAAGGGCAGGCCCAGGGTGCGCAGCAGCCCCTGTATGGTGCCGTCTTCTCCCTGCGGGCCATGCAGGATGAGGAATATACAATCAGGCTGCTCGATGGGCTTTTGATCATCCAGGCGGATGATCTGGCCGGTTTCGTTACCGGGAATGAGTGCCAGCTGTGGGCCGGCAGTGGGTACTTTTTTACCCAGCTGGGGTTCTTCCAGCAGGCGCCAGTGGCCCAGTGGGTCGATGCCGATCAGGAGGACGTTGAATTTCTTCCGGTCGATGGCCGCCAGGATATTCTTGGCGGAGCGGACGGATATTTCATGCTCGGGAGACTTGCCCCCGCAAAGGACTGCAATGGTTTTCATAGGTAAAATGCTCTGTTTGTATGTGCCCCGGGGGGGCGCTGTAAATTGGCGTCAATATAATTAGAAAATGGGCTTCCTCTAAGAAAATAAAAGCCCTTCCCCGCTCAAAACTGAAAGGAACGGCCTTTGGTCAGCAGTTTTAATACCTGGATAATCAATACCGGTGTCACACTGGTAATGGCAACCAGCCCCCAGGCCTTCGCGCTCAGCGTTTGGAAAGACAGGGCTTGCTTGAAGAGCGGTATGAAATAAGCCGCGGCTAAAGCTGCCGTACAAAGCACCAGGGCTCCCCATACGTACTTATTGCGCGTCACCTGGTTGTTGAATATCCTCTCCTCGGCCTCCCGCATGTCGAAAACGTGGAACAGCTGGGCGAAGGCCAGGCTGAAAAAAACGATGTTATTGCACATTTCGGGGGACATTCCCCAGTATTGCCGGGCAAAGAAATAGGCTCCGACGAGATCGAAGGCAAGAATAAAGCCGTAGGAACCGATCAGTGTCCAGTGGTGCCGGGTGAGAATGGGCTCCTCGGGGTCTTTGGGCGGCTGCTGCATGACATTGGCACTGCCACGCCCTATACCCAGGGCAAGCGCAGGAAAAACATCCGAAAGCAGGTTCAGAAAGAGGAGCTGCAAGGGCAGAAGGGGCAGTTCGAAAACCGTAAAACTAATGGCGGCGATCAGCAGTATTTCCGAAAGGTGATACGAGAGCTGATAAATGATAAACTTCCGGATATTGCCGAAAATGATCCTGCCCTCGCGAATGGCCTCTACAATAGAGGGGAAAGAGTCATCTTTAAGCACCAGGTCGGCCACTTCGGTAGCCACCTGCGTACCGCGCTCGCCCATGGCGATGCCAATGTCCGCCTTCTTAAGTGCGGGCGCATCATTGACGCCGTCTCCGGTCATGGCCACCACCTCGCCATCCTCTTGGTAAAACTTCACCAGCCCCAGTTTTTGGGCGGGGTCCACCCGGGCAAATATAGCGGTATTAATAATCTCCTCTTTCTTAGGTTTTTCCCCGTCGTCCCGGCTCAGGTCCTGCCCGTGGATGGCCCGGGCTTCCCGGTCCTCCACGATGGCCACCTGCCGCCCGATATTGCGGGCAGTGCCGGGGTGGTCGCCGGTCACCATTTCCACCCGGATACCAGCCTGCTTGCAGATCTCGACCGCTTCTTTGACTTCCTTTCGGGGCGGGTCGATAAAGCCCACCAGCCCGATGAGCACCATATCCTGCATGAGTTCTCCTTCCACATCGGTTTCTTCGGCAGGCTTGCCTTCCAGTTCCTTGTATGCAAATGCGATCACCCGAAGGCCGTCCTCGGAAAGGGCATCGTTCTTGTCCATCCATTCCTCCCGGCCGTCTTCGTCCAGGCTTTGCGGGCCATCTGCCGTGAGTACCTGGGTACAACGCCCGAGCATAGCGCTGGGCGCCCCCTTGCCGGACAGAAAGAGGCTGTCCTCTACTTCGTGTACCGTCCCCATTACCATGTCTTCGGAATCAAAAGGTTCTTCGGCCAACCTCTCCAGGCTTCGCAGTTCTTGGTATTCCTCCTTGTTGAAAGCCTTACAGAAATGGAGCAGGGCCTGGTCCAGAGGATCGCCTTTTCCATCATCGCTCCCTTCCTCTTCAGCGATTTGGGCATCGTTGCAAAAGGCAGCCACCCGGAGCAGGTATTTCAGGCGTTTGTCTTCCTCTGCTATCTGCGCATCACCTTTTGGAACCAGGCTGGCCTTGGCTCCCTCCTCTTCCCATTGTGCTTCGGCCTGTACATCCGACAGTTGTATGGTTTCGATGGTCAGCCGGTTCTCGGTCAGGGTGCCGGTTTTATCGGTAAAAATGACGGTTGCCTCCCCCAAAGTCTCTACGGCGGAAAGCCGCTTGACGATCACATTGCGCTTGGCCAGGCGCAGCATGCCTTTGGCCAGGGCGATGCTCGCCACGATGGGCAGGCCTTCCGGAATGGCGGCAATGGTCCAGGCGATGGCGGTTTGCACCAGTTGATACACCTCTTTTCCTGCCATCCAGCCAAAGAGAAAGAAAAGCGCAGCCAGGCCGAGCGTCGCCCAGATGAGCCGGCGGCTGAGTTTCTGAAGCTTCTTATCCAGGGGCGCCTGATCATCCTCCGCTTCGCTGACCATGGCGGAAATATTGCCGATCTCGGTATTCATTCCGGTTGCAGTCACTACTACTTTCCCATTGCCGTTGGTCACGGCCGTTCCTTTGAAGGCCATGTTCTTGCGGTCGGCCACCTGGGTATCCTCGTCAATGACACCTGCCTCTTTCTCTACAGGCACCGATTCTCCGGTCAGCGGAGACTCATCGATGGACAATTCGGATTCCGATAGTATGCGGCCATCTGCCGGCGCCAGCGCCCCTGTTTCCAGTAAGAGAATATCTCCGGGCACCAGGTTTTCGGCATTGATCTCTTTTTCTTGGCCATCCCGCAGCACCTTTGCCTTTATCACGTCCATCTCCTTGAGCGCCTTGAGGCTCTGCCGGGCCTGGAATTCCATCCAGAAACCGATGGCGGTATTCAGTACGATGACTACGATTATGGCAATGGCCTCCGGCGTATCTCCGAAGGCAAAGGCCAGGGCGCAGGCAACGGTAAGCAGGTAGATGACGGGATTGTTGAGCTGGCTGAGCAGCAACTGCAGCAGGCTCTTTTCTTCATGCTCCTCCAATTCATTGGGGCCGTATTTTTCCAGCCGCTTTTCTGCCTCCTCCTGGCTCAGCCCTTTTTCAGCCGAGGTATCCAGATCTTCTAATATCTTTTTGCTCTCCCGGGCGTGAGGAGATTCTACCTGAGTCGGTGCACCTTTATTTTCTTCTGCCATGCTGTTTAATGCCTTAAAATATTGAGCCGCGAAGAGCCCCAGGGCTCTTCTGCGCTTCATCCATTGTAATAAGGAAAAACACACACCCCATGTTTGCTGTCATGACGCGGCCCAGGCAAGTTTTCTGACGGCTGTCCAGTTTTTGAAGCAACCAGCCTCGTACAACAATAGCATCATTCGAAAAATTCTCGTACATTTGTACAGTAAAAACGCCAATCTGTCGTACATAAATAAAAATGAAGAAACAGATCATCCAAAAGGCCATAGAGCTCTTTAATGAAAAGGGCTTCTTCGATGTGCGCATGCGCGATATTTCTTCTGCCCTGGAAGTCAGTGTGGGCAGCCTGACCTATCATTTTAAAAGCAAAGCCATGCTCATGCATTCCGTATACCGCTTTATGCTGAAAAGCCTGGAAAGCCTGTCGATCCCGGATCGGCTGTTCCAAAAACAAGGGGAAGAAATACTCGTGGCAAAGGTATACATGGACTACATGCAGCAGTTCCGCTTTTTCTTTCAGGACACCCTCGACATCATCCGCACCTATCCCGAAATCGGCAAACAACACCGGCAGCAGGTGGGCGAAGAGATCAATATCATCAAGAACATACTGTACATGCAGGTGGGCAAAGGTACCCTGGTTACCGAACCCGCTCCCGGCCTCTACGATACCCTGGCGGAAATGATCTGGCAGACCCTGCATTTCTGGTTTGCCCGCCAGGCCATACTGGGCGACACCCGCCCCAACTGGCAGGATGCCGTCAAAACCATCAGCCACCTGGTTTTCCCCTACCTCAGCGAGGAACGCAAGGCGGAAAACCTGGCCATCCTGCCGGGAGTAGAGGTGGGATTGAAGGATTGAAGGATTCTCATAACACCGTAAAACCAATAAACCGCAATACCGACAAACCATTACACCGATATACCGAACCCCACCCTGGCCACCCGGGCGCCTTCCGCCTACGCCCTACAGGCTTCGGACGGACTAAGAAAAGGGGAGAGGCCTCCCCGCGAAAAAACCGTAAAACCGAAATACCGATAAACCATTACACCACAAATAACATGCAACCAGGCACTATCCAAACCGCTGCTCTCTCCGGAGAAAAAACCGCCGCCCGGCAGCCCAATCCAAGGGTGAAGGGGGGCTACTTCATCACCGGCGATACACCGCCCGAAGAACTGTTCATCACCGAAGAGCTGAACGAAGAACAGCAGATGATCGCAGAGATGGCCACCGAATTCTGCATAAAGGAGGTACAAGAACCCTTTGCTCAGCGCGGCCGCGAGCTAGAAGTCACCAATCCCACCGACCGGGAAGCCGTTCTGGCCCTGCTGAAAAAGGCCGGCGAGTTGGGCCTTTGCAGCGTGAGCATCCCCGAAGAATACGGAGGAATGGGCCTGGATTTCGTTACCAATACGCTCTTCTCCAAAGTGATGTCCCAGGGTTTTTCTTTTGCGACCACCATCGGCGCGCAAACCTCCATTGGCAGCCTGCCGATAGTATATTACGGCAACGACCGCCAAAAGGAGAAATACCTGCCCGGTATCGCTTCCGGAGCACTGGTGGCGGCCTATGCCCTCACCGAGCCTGCCGCCGGCTCTGACGCCAATTCCGGAAAAACCTCCGCTACTCTCAGCCCCGATGGCCAACACTACCTGCTCAACGGCCAGAAGATATGGATCACCAATGGCGGCTTTGCCGATGTGTATATCGTTTTCGCCAAGATCGATGAGGATACGAAGTTGTCCGCTTTTATCGTAGAGCGGGAATATGAAGGCTTTTCCGTAGGGCCGGAAGAGAAAAAGATGGGTATCAAAGGGTCGTCTACCGTACAGATCTATTTTGACGACTGCAAGGTGCCGGTGGAAAACCTGCTGGGAGAAAGAGAGGAAGGATTTAAGATCGCCCTTAATATCCTTAACGGGGGCCGTATAAAAGCGGGCTCCGGAGGAGTGGGCGGCGCTCAGTTCATTCTGGACAAAGCCGTGCAGTACGCCGTGGAGCGCCGGCAATTTGGCAAGCCCATTGCTGATTTTGGGGCCATTCAGTATAAAATTGGCGATATCGCTACCCGGGCTTTCGCCAATGAGGCCGCCGTGTTCCGTACCGCCGCCCTGATCGACCGCAAGGAGGCGGAGCTTAAAGCGGCGGGGCTGCCCGAAAACGAGGCCAAGATCAAGGCCATCCGGGAGTTTGCCATCGAGGCTGCTATCGTGAAGGTTAAAGGTACAGACCTGGTGTGCTACGCCACCGACGAGGCCATTCAGATACATGGCGGTATGGGCTACGCGGTGGAGGCCGGCCTGGAAATGGCCTACCGCGATGCGCGAATCACCAAGATCTACGAAGGCACCAACGAGGTGAACCGCCTGCTCTCCGTGGGGGAACTAACCAAGCGCGCCATGGTCTCCAAAGAGATCGACCTCATCAGCGCCGGTAAGAAGATCCCGGCTTTCCTGCTGCTGCAGCTGGCTCCCTTCCGGGCAAATGCGGGCTACTCGGAGGAAGCACGACTGGTACGGGGCCTGAAGCACGCCTTTCTCTTCCTCTCCGGAATGGCCGGCCGGAAAATGGGCCGGAAAATGATAGACGAACAGGAAATTGTCCTTAACTTATCCACCATACTTGCGGAAGCCTTTGTGGCAGAAAGCGTGCTGCTAAAGATCAAAAAACTGGAAAAAATGCCCCAGGCAGATAAGGAAAAACTGCCCGTACAGCGCGACATGATGCGGCTTTACCTGTATGAGGCCCGGGCCAACGCTCATAGAGCAGCCCTGGAGGCGGTCGCCAGTTTTACCACCGGGCGCCAGAAAAGCACCTACAATATGGCCGTCAACACTTTACTGCGGCCCTACGATGTCAACCCAAAAGAACTTCGAAGGAAGGTAGCGGGTTTTGTAATTGAAAAAAAAGAGTACTGTTTCTAATTGCCGCTAGTGGTCTGTCAAACGTTAACTTTTCGGTTGAATGTGAGTGTATTTTGCGGCTAATCAAGACGGAGGTTCCCGCGCATAGCAGCGCTATGTAAGGGGTTCTCCAACGCTAAGTAGGCGCAAAAGACGCCGCAGGCAACCAGAATCTTTAGCTTTGACAGGCCACTAGTGCTTTGGGAGTTAATTAATTGACAGGTAGTTGGTGTTATAATAGATT
>CAYVVK010000047.1:0-3289 GCA_964454855.1 uncultured Phaeodactylibacter sp.
CAATAGGCCGGGTGATGCCATTTTCCACCTCTGCCGGCGAAGCACCAGGATAGATGGTAGTAATCGTAATGACGGGCGATGAAAACTTGGGTAAAAGTTCGATGTTGAGTTGAAAGAGGCTGATGACGCCCATTACTGTCAGGATGGCGAAAAGGGCGACGATTATCGTCGGCCGTTTTATGGAAAGTTCGATCATTATAGTTGCTACGCTTAGGTTATTCCACGATCTTCACTTTAGTGTTGTCCTCGAGGTTGATCTGTCCGCTGAGCACGACCTGCTCCCCGGCGGAAAGGCCAGACAAGACCTCTACCTGTTCGCCGAAGATACGCCCGGTTTGCACTTCTCTTATCCGGGCCACTTCATTTTCCACTACATAGAGCTTTCCCTCGCGGATACTGCCTGCAAAGGCGCGCCGGGGCACGGCCACCGGGGCAGACTGTTCTCCCAGCTGAAAGTGCGCCTTGCCGTTCATGCCTCCCCGGAGGGGATAGTCCCGGCTGTTGGCCAGCTCGATCTCGGCGGGGAAGCGCTTGGACATGATCTCCGACTTGACGCCTACGAATGTGACCCGGCCGGTGAAAGCCGCATTGGGGTACACATCGGCAGTCACTTTAACTTCCAGGCCTTCCTGCACCCGTACGATCTGTTCTTCGGTGAGTTGTACTTTCAAGCGTATATTCCGGACATTGACGATCTGGCAAATGGGCATGCCCTGGCCCAGGAAGGCGCCAACTATGGGCTCTTGGGTGCGGGGCAGCAAGCTGATGGTTCCGGAGATCGGCGCCCGGATGAAGGAATCCGAGAGCCGCTTTTCCAGGGATTGTATCTTTATTTTGGCGCTTTCCAGCTCTACTTTGGCCTCTTCGTACTGTGCCTGGGTGACGCCTCCCTCTCCGATGAGCTTAGCCATGCGTTCCACGTCCTTTTCTGCTTTTTGCAGCTTAAGCCGGGCGGCATCCAGCTCATTTTGGGTGTACTCGTGGTCGGCGACCAGCATGAGGCTTCCTTTTTCCACATAGGTTCCGGGCCGTATATTGGATTCGATAATCTCTCCGTTTACGGTAGATACAACGGCCAGCTCCCGGGAGGGCTCGAAAGTGCCGTTTACGGTAAAAGCCTCCTGAAAAGAAGCCGGAGCGGCCTCGGCCACCTTGACGGGTACGAAAGAGAGCTGTGCGGTAGCGAGGCGAACCTGCTCTTCCATCTTCTCCTTGTTTTGAGACAGCTGCCACCAAAAGCCGTAGCTGGCGGCCACTATCAGGAAAAGAATGAGCACTGTTCTGATTATTCGATTCATTTTCATTCCAGGTTTAGTCAGCATCTACTAATTGAAAATAGGCCAACAGCTCTCCCCTGGCATGGAGCAAGTCCAACTTTGCCAGTTCGTATTCCAGAAGAGTTGTCAGGTAATTGGCTTGTGCTTCCCGCATGGCGGTTTCGGCATTCAGGAGGCCGGTAACCGGTTCTATACCCTCCGTATACCGCTTTTGCATGACGGTGAATATCTCCTCCGCCACTTCCTGGTTTTCCTCCAGCGATTGGAGGTTGTTAAAATGGGCCCGAAGTTTTTGCAGGCTGCTGTTGTATTGCAACTGCAGGGACTGGCTGGCGAAGCGCAGGCCTTCCTGTTGCTGTTGCTGCGCTATCCGGGCCTGTTCGATCTGCGCTCGGCGCTGAAATCCGTCAAAGATCGGCATTTCCAGCTTAACACCCAACAAGGCGGCTGAATACCAGTAATCGCGGCTGCCAATTTCACTGATGTTATCGCCCAGCAGGTTAAAGCCCAGCTGGCCTTCGACAAAAATCTTGGGATAATATCCTGCCTGCAAACGTCGCTCTTCCACCTGCAATAGATCGCCCTTGAGGTTTAAGAGGTTGATCTCGGTTTTTTGGGAAAGGTCAAAGCCCTCTGCTTCCAGTTCGGAAAAAGCAGGGCCCCCTTCCGGGATGGTATCCTGCAGGGCGATAGGCGTATCCAGCGGCATGGCCATCTTGTATTTCAATACTTCCAGTAGTTGCCCGTACTGCAGGCCCAGGTTGTTGAGCTGGGCCTCGAGATTGGTTTGGGCCACCTTCAGGCGGTCCACGTCGATCTTTTTAACGAAGCCGTTCTGATACTGTTTTTCCATTAAGCGGCGCAAGCCCTCCACCTTGGCAAGGTTGGCCAGCAGCAACTTCCGCTTTTCATTTACAATGAGGCACTGGTAATACATACGGGCCACTTCATGCGCCACTTCTTCCCGTTCTTTTTGCAGCAGCAAGGCACTGGCTTCCCGCAGTTTGCCTGCTCCTTCCCGGCCTATGCTGAAGGCTTTGCTATAGGCCAGCTGCCGTACTTCTATGCCCATACTGGCGTTAATAGGCTTGCCAAACTGAATACCCACATCACCATCAGACATGCCAAAAAGCGCGCCGGGGGCCAGCTCGGTGGGCAGTTCAAAATTATAGTCCAGGCCGGCATCCAGCCGGGCCTGGGGAAGTATGGCGCTTTTCATTTCCTGTATCTGTTGTTCGGTTTTCGCCTTCTCCAGGCGGGCTTCCCGTACTTTCGTGCTGTTTTCCAACGCATAGGCAATACAACTTTTTAGGCTTCTGGCCCCCGAATCGGGTTGCCCCGTCAGGATAAAGGCAGTGGAAATGGAAATAAAAATGAATAGCGCGATTCGTTCCTGTTTCATCAGTCTTGTACTTTGTGAAAGGAAAAAGCCTGCCTGTTGTCGCACAATTTCAGGTTGGCGGGCCGAAGTTCTTAAAGCTTTGCCAGAAAACCCATTTATTTGAACAGGGAAAACGCCCGATTTATAAAAAATGAAGCTTTCCTGAACAATGGAGGCCGGGAAAGGCTCCCGGGGGGTTAGGCTGAAAATGCCGTTGCTTTTTTTTAAATTGTGCCGCCTTTGAAGGATTTAGGCCATCCTTGTTGAAACCTATTCATCAACAGGCCCGTACAAAACTGCATCGGAAAGATTTGTCTTTCTTTGAAGGGTTTAACGAACAAGCAAATGACCAGAAAACTAAATATCCCCCTGATTGCCCTCATCGTAGTATGCGCTTCTTCCTGCGTAACGCACGATGAACTGCTGAACTTCAGCGAAGGCCCTGCCTTCCCCGATAGTGTAGAAAGTGAAATCCCCGACTTGACGATTCAGGAAGATGACCTGCTATCCATAAGAGTCATGGCCCTGGATATGGAGGCGGCCATGCCGTTCAATATCGACCCGGTAGCCACCGGAGGAGCCCTGGGAGGCGGCCCGAACCTCTCCCGGCCACTGATCGGATACCTGGTTA
>CAYVVK010000047.1:3299-4825 GCA_964454855.1 uncultured Phaeodactylibacter sp.
GGTTAATAAACGGGGAATGATCGACTTCCCCGGGCTTGGAGAGATCGAAGTGGTTGGCCTGACGACAGCTGAACTTAAAGACCTGCTGACGGAAAGGCTGCAGCCCTACCTGAAAGACCCCGTGGTGCTGGTGCGCCTCATCAATCCCCGGATCAGCGTATTTGGGGAAGTCTTAAGGCCCGGGAACATCATGCTCACTACGGAGCGCCTCACAGTACTGGATGCCATCAGCAGCGCCGGTGACCTTACGCCTTACGCCAACCGCCGGAACATTCTGGTGGTGAGGGAGTATAACGGGAAGAAAGAATTCGGGAGGATCAATCTCCAGAGCAGGGACATATTTAATTCCCCGTTTTTTTACCTCAAGCAGAACGACGTCATCTACGTCGAACCCATGAAAGAGAAAACGGCAGCCACGCGGGATCAGGCACAGCGTATATTGCCCTGGCTTTCCATTGTGACTTCTCTGACAACGCTGACACTGACGATCGTAAATTTGTCGAATTGAGAGGTTTTTCATTTGATTTTTTAATGCTTGTTTTGCATATTGAGCTAACTTATAATATAAAAGGATTTCTACCCCCCGTATTTTTCACAAAGCACTCCGGGCATAAAGCCTTAAACGGGGTGTTCATCCATAGAAGAGCCGAGAGAGTAAAATTTTGTTAGCCGGCATTAGAAAAAACCTTCTGATGCCTATTGCCGAAGTATCGGCCTGTCTCACAAGGTGTTATCTACCTGTTACCTCCGACCCAAGCTTACAAGGTTTATACCTGCTGACTTGGATTACGCCCTGGCCTGTAACTGTACAAAGGCCTGCCATGTCTCAGGAAGTTATTGCTGCTGGTGTTTACCAGCTGTCTTATCACTGTAAAAAGAAATTACTGTGAAGCCCTCTTGCCAAGTGTAAAAGAAAAAGCAGGAGAGCTGTCGCTGATTTAAGACAGGGTGTTTCCGCGGGCACTGTCCTACAATGGAGAGGGCCCGGGAACCCCTGGAAGTTTAGGTGTTCGCCCCCCTGTGCTCTACTTTTTTGTAGAGTTTTTACGAAAAGTCCCCTGCGACTTCTTAGAGGCGGAGCCTTATTCTAAAATATTATTCCAGAAACAAACAATTTGTACCATTGAACCGACAACTTACTTCAATCGAGGACATTGATCTGATGGCTGCAGAAGAAAAGCCGTTTGATCTCAAAGGGTTCCTGTATGATTATATCCTGCCGTACTGGTGGGTTTATCTACTGGGGATCCTGCTAAGTGGATCTGCCGCCTTTCTATATCTCCGGTATGCAGAACCCGTTTACCAGGTGAAAAGCACGATCCTGATCAAGGATCCGTCTTCTTCGGGAGAATTTGCTTCGGAAGAGGTCTTGCTGGAAGAGCTCGGCCTCAGCAGTGCCCGGATGAATATACTCAATGAGATACCGATCCTGAAGTCACGCACCCTGATGCAGGAAGCCGTACGGCGCCTTGGGCTCGACGTGTCCGTCATCACGCTGGGCCGCTTTCGCAATTCCATCAATTACG
>CAYVVK010000047.1:4835-17607 GCA_964454855.1 uncultured Phaeodactylibacter sp.
ACGGCAAGGAAACGGTATCTGTAGTGTGGATGGATTCGGTGGGGAAAGACTTCAAAATAGATTTCATGCTTCAGCCCATGGAGGCTGGCGAGTTTAAGCTCAGCTTTCGGGACACGGCCATACTCTCCCGTTTCGGAATGCCGGTGCATATTGGCAATGGAGCTACTGTGCTCTTCAAGGCGGCTCCGGGTTATACGCTTGATGACCCCGTCCGGGTGGAAGTAAGGCCCATCCCTGACCTGGCCCGCAATATCATCCGCCGGCTGAAGATCGAACCCTTCGACAAGAACTCCAGTGTGTTGGAACTGAGCCTGCAGGATAAGTCGGCCGAGCGGGCAGCAGACATTCTGAATACCATCGTGGAAATATATAACGAAGCGGCCGTTGAGGACAAGAACCGCATAGCCAAGAAAACGGTCGAATTCGTCACGGACCGCCTGGCGCTGCTCACCGATGAACTGGAAGGCGTCGAAAAAGATGTGGAAGTCTATAAGCGGCAAAACGACATAACGACCACTACCGGTGCCGACGTGCCGATGCTGTTTCAGGAGATGACCGAAGCGGATGAAGAACTGAGCCGGCTGGAGATCCAGCAGAACGTCGCCGATTACCTGTTTGGCTTTCTTAAGAGCAACCGGGGCAAATTTATGCTCATTCCCGCCAACCTGATCCTGGAAGAACAGAGCCTGAACGAGCAGATCATCCTTTACAATGAAAAGGTGCTGGCCCGGGAGCGCCTGCTTCGCTCTGCCGGTGAAGACAACCCCTTGCTGACGACGCTCAACCGGGAGGTACTCGCCATGGAGGAGAACCTGCTGCAGTCGGTCGGGCAGTTGCAGGTCACCCTGAAAGCCGCTTCGAAGCAGTATCGCGGGCGGCTGGACAGCTTCCAGGCCCAGAGCCGGACCATTCCCCGCAAGGAGCGCGAGTTGCTGGAGATCGTCCGCCAGCAGCGCATCAAGGAAAACCTCTATCTCTACCTGCTGGAAAAACGGGAGGAAACCAGCCTCACCCTGGCGGTGACGGCGCCGAACTCTCGCCTTATTGATGCCGCCCAACCTACAAAAGACCCCATCAGCCCGCGCCGGCCGCTGGTCTACGGCCTGTCCCTCTTGTTTGGCCTGGCCATACCCATAGGGGCGGTGAGCCTCAGAAAGCTGATGGATGACAAGGTGCGTTCGGAAGATGACATTAAGGAGGCCACTCAGGTTCCCATCGCCGGTGTGCTGGCGCATCAGGGAAAGTATGCGGAAAACGTCGTTCAGCCGGGAAGCCGCTCGGCAAGTGCCGAAATGTTCCGCCTGCTGCGCACCAACCTGCAGTTTGCCGCCAGCAAACAGAACAACAAGGTGATGATGATCACCTCCGGCGGCCCCGGGGAAGGAAAAACCTTCGTTTCTCTTAACCTGGGAATGACCTTCGCCATGACGGGCAAGAAGGTGGTCATGATAGAACTCGACCTTCGCAAACCCCGCCTCATCCGCTATCTGGATATGGAAACTCCCCAAATGGGAGTTACCAACTATCTGATCGATGATAAGGTCACCATAGAAGATGTGGTGAAGGATACGCCTTATCACGAAGGGCTGAAAGTGGTGCCCACCGGGCCCCTGCCGGTCAACCCTGCCGAACTGATACAATCAGAACGTATGGGGCAGCTCATCCGGGAATTGCGGGAAAATTTCGACCACGTGCTGATCGATACGCCTCCTGTGGGGCCAGTCGCCGATTCCCTGCTCCTGCACGAGCATATAGACACTTCGCTTTTCGTCGTGCGGCAGGGCGTCACCCGGATCAGGCAGTTGCGCCTAATCGAGGATATTTCCAGGCAGGACAAACTTCCACGCCCGTACATCGTGCTGAATGGGGTGAAGCTCGGCCAGGCACGGGCCTACGGTTACGGCTACGGTTACGGCTACGAAGAGGAAGGCGGCAAAGGCTGGCGTTCACTATTCTCGAGGAATTAAGATATGGCAAGTTTCCTTAGCGACCTCTTTAGTGTGGCGAAGTCCAAGGTGTTGATCATCGTCCTGGGCATTGCCAAGGTGATCATCATTGCCCGTTATCTGGGGCCGGAACTGAACGGTACCCTCTCGGCACTGCTGGTTTATCCGGCCCTGCTCATGAGCTTCGGTACTTTGGGCATCCGGAAATCCTCGGCCTTTTTCCTCGGGCAGGGCACCTATACGGAAGACCGGATAAAGCAGGGGCTTACCCAGTTGTGGATATTCAGTTCCCTGATCTGTATTGCCGGCTCCTATATACTGATCCGCTACTTTTCCGAATCAGGAGACAATGTGCTGTGGACCTGGCTGGCCATCATCCCCCTGCCTTTCACCATTTTTACAGTGTACGCATCGGGCCTGTTCCTGGGAAGAAACCAGATCAAGAAATTCAACCGGGTGGAGTGGGTGCCCCCGCTGCTGATCGTTTCCACTTCCGCCACGCTGATCATAGGCTTCGGCTTTTCCGTGGAAGGGGCCCTCATAGGGGAGATTGCCGGGCCGCTGTTTGTCAGCCTTATGCTACTGCGGGAAACCGGCGTGCACCGGTATTTCAGGTTCAAGGTAGACTGGAAGATCATTGGCAGCCTGCTTTCGCTGGGAACGGCCTACGCCCTGTCGCTGCTGCTCAACAATCTCAACTACCGGGCGGATATCGTGATCCTGGATAAACTGTCCTCCAGCTTCGAAGTCGGTATCTACAGCAAAGGAGCGGCACTGATACAGTACCTGTGGCAGATCCCGCTGCTGCTCAAGACCATCGTATTTGCGCGGAGTGCGACAACCTTAGACCGGGAGGCCTTTTCCCTGAAAGTATGCCAGTTGCTGCGCTTTTCGCTTGTAGTCATCGGCCTGGGATGCATTTTCCTCGGCCTGTTTTCCAAACCGGTCATACTTCTTTTGCTGGGAGAAGAATTCCTGCCGAGCTCAACAGTATTGATCTATCTCATTCCCGGAGTGTGGATGCTCACCCTGTACATGGTGCTGAATATGGACATATCGGGAAGAGGAAAGCCCTGGCTGTCCTTGCTGGCCATGGTTCCGGGCCTGATCGTAAACGTGGCACTGAACCTGATCCTGATCCCGAAGTATGGCGCCAATGGTGCTTCCATCGCTTCGACCGTCAGTTATTCGCTGGCTGCCGTCATCTTCACCTGGGTGTTTTCCCGGGAAACGAAGATCCCGGTCAGCCAGATCTTCGCTTATAAAAAGCAGGATCTCACTATGCTGTCTTCTCTGTTTAACAAGGCGATGAGAAAAGCAGGCCTGGCCACCACCTCCAGGCGGAACCCTTAAATGGCCAAGAAAAACATCACTGATCAAATGACCGCGAAGTTAAATACCTGGAAAACCAGCCTGATGCGCAACCTGAGCAACCTCCCCGGCTGGAGGTCGAAGCGGCGCATTGTCGTTATAGAATCCGACGACTGGGGGAGCATCCGCATGCCTTCAAAAGAAGCCTATAGCCAACTGATGATGCAGGGGGTGCGGGTGGACAGGAACTACTGCACCCGATATGACTCGCTGGAGCGCAATGACGACCTGGCTGCCTTGTATGAAGTGTTGTCCTCTTTTCAGGATAAGAACGGCAACCATCCGGCCTTTACGGCCCTGTGTATCATGGCCAATCCGGATTTTGACAAGATCAGAGAAGATGATTTTCAGGCCTATCACTACGAGCCATTCACGGAAACGCTAAAACGATACGGGCCGGAGCATCAACAGGTGCTTCAACTGTGGCGGGAAGGCTTGTCGAAAAATCTCTTTCGGCCCCAGTTTCACGGTAGAGAGCACCTCAATGTGCACGCCTGGATGCATGGGCTGAAAGCCGGCTGGAAAGTGACCCGCCTGGCGTTTGAGCTGGGCCTCACCGGCATCCCCCCTGCCATTGCCGGAGAAGACAGAATGGAATACCAGGCCGCTTTTAACCTCAGCCACCCCAAAGAGAAGGAGTACCTGCGGCAGGTCATTCGCGAGGGAACCCAGCTCTTCGAAAAGTTCCTCGGGTACCGGGCGTCCTTCTTCGTACCGACGAACGGCTACCTGAACAATGAGCTGGAACCCACCCTGAAGGAATGTGGCATTCGCTACCTCAACAGCCGGAAGATACAGGAGGAGCCGCTGGGCGAAGGCAAATACAGAAAGAACTTCCGCTACCTGGGCAAAAAGAACAAGCTGGGGCAGGCCTACCTCACCCGCAACGCTTTCTTCGAGCCCAGTAAACCCAGCCGGGCCGATTGGGTGGGCAGCTGCCTGCAGGAAATACAGATCGCCTTCAAATGGCAAAAGCCGGCGGTCATCAGCTCCCATCGCGCAAATTACACCGGGCGTATAGAACCCGGAAATCGCGACAGGGGCCTGAGCCTCCTGCGGGAACTGCTGGCCTCTGTCCTGAAACAATGGCCGGATGTGGAATTCATGACTTCCGATCAATTAGGCCGCCTCATTACCAATACACAGCAAAATAATTTAAAAAAATCATGAAGCCGAACATTAAAGTCAGCTATATAGCGGGCACCGGTAGGTCCGGTTCGACGATATTCGATATCGTCATGGGCAATCAGGAAGGATGCTTCAGTATAGGAGAACTGCAATTCCTGCCTACCAATGGCATGCTCAGGCAGGAGTATTGTTCCTGTGGGGCCAGAGTCACCGACTGCGAGTTCTGGTCGGAGGTAATCTACAAGTGGGACCGGGTGCGGGAGTTGCCTCTGGCCAGCTACATCGGCCTGCAGGATAAGTTTGTCAGGAATAAGGCGACCTTTGCCCTACTGAAGAATTACTTCCTCCCCGGAGAGGATTTCCGGAGCTTCATCCGCGATACCCGCCGCCTTTATGAGATCATCCACCAGTGCGCCGGCGGCAAAGAGATCATAGAATCCTCTAAAAACCCCCAGCGTATCCTGCTGCTGAGAAAGGCGGGCCTGCAGGTGCGCTCCCTGCACATCATCCGGAAATTTTCGGGTGTACTGAACTCGAAGAAGAAGGAATTGAAGAAAAATGAAAAAGCAGGAATTGAGGAAAATCTGAAACCCCGGAAGCTGATTTACGTATTTTCTACCTGGGTGCTGGAAAATGCGCTTACCGTTCTTTTTTCCCTGGGGATAGAACGCAGGAGAGTAAAGTATGAAAAACTCGTCGATAACCTGCCCGCAGCTGTCAGCCGCATCAGCAAGCCCGATGAGCTGTTCCGGCAAAAACTGCTGAATCGAGGCCCCTTCACGCCCGGCCACCTGGTGGCCGGAGGGCGGGTGAGGATGAAACGGGAGGTCATGGTGACGAAAGCAGCTTCGGAAGAAGGGCTCCACAACCTGAATAAATACCAAAAGATTTTCTCGCGATTCGTGGACACCCTATCCTTGTAACGGGCAAGAAAGCATGAGCCTGAAAACCGAGTATCTGCAATGATAAACATTACCAGCGCAAAGACCAGGGTCACCAAAAACCTCCTCAATATTCCGGGATGGCGGACGAAGCGTAAGATCGTCGTCATCGAATCGGATGACTGGGGAACGATCCGCATGCCTTCCCGGGCCGTGTATGAGAAATTGCGGAAAGCTGGTTATCCCGTAGATGAAGACCCCTACAGCCGCTTCGATGCGCCGGCCAGCGAGGAAGACCTGGCCCTGCTTTTTGAACTGCTGAGTAATTTTAAGGATAAGAACGGGCGGCCTCCGGCCATCACGGCGAATAATATTGTCGCCAATCCCGATTTTGAGAAAATACGGGCCGCCGATTTCCGGGAATACCACTATGAGCTTTTTCCCGAAACTCTGCAGCGCTATCCGAAACACGCCGGAGCCCTTCAGCTTTGGAAAGAGGGGATGGAGCAGGGGCTTTTCCGGCCCCAATTTCACGGCCGTGAGCATCTCAAGCTCGGTAAATGGATGAGCCTGTTGCAAAAAGGAGATAAGGCGGTGCGCCTGGCCTTCGACCACCAGATGATCAGCATCAACGAAAGCAGCCGCCCCAATTGCGTGAAAGCTTATATGGATGCCCTGAATGTAGATACCCCGGAAGAGCAGGAGCAGGTAAAAGAGATGCTGCAGGATGGCCTGTCGATCTTTGAGAAGCTATGGGGCTATCCGTCCCGCTCCTTTATTGCGCCCTGTTATTTCTGGCCGGCGTCCCTGGAGCCGGCGCTCGCCGAAGCCGGCGTCCGCTTCCTTCAGGGGATCAGCGTGCAGAAAGACCCGGTGCGGGAAGAAGGCAGGAAATTCAGAAAGCGCTACCACTATCTGGGGCAGCGGAATACCACAGGCCAGCTGTACCTGGTCAGGAACTGCTTTTTCGAGCCCAGCCTGTCTGATAAGGTAAATTGGGTTTCCAATTGCCTGCGGGAGATAGCCACCGCCTTCAGGTGGCAAAAGCCGGCAGTGATCTGCATGCACCGGCTTAACTTTATCGGGTTTATCGGCCTGGCTAACCGAGACAATACACTGAAACAGCTGCGGCAATTGCTGACTGAGATCAGCAGGCGTTGGCCGGAAGTGGAATTTCTGGCCTCCGACCAACTTGGAGAAACGATCAATACTTAAGTTAAGAATGAAAGCAATAAACAGGTTCAGGACTTTTGCGGCAACCCTACTGGTTTTATCCATTTGTTTTTTCAAATGGCAGCCCTTTGGTACGCCCTATGCCAACGTCACTTTCCTGGCTTTCTTTCTGTACTTTTTCGCCAGCCTGCTGTCGTTCCGGCGGAGCTTTTCCCTGCGGTTCGTCAAACCCTATCTGCTGCCCGCTTTCGCAGCCTGGCTCATTATTTTCACCTCCACCATGGTCAACTACGTACCGGGCACGGAGAACGCTTTTTCCCAGATCCGGCAGTTTTTCATGCAGCTGGTCTTCTTTTGGATCTTTCTCAATGAGCTGATATACAACCCAAAGATTCGGGACCGCCTGCTGGAGGTGTACCTCTTTTCCCTGGCCATCCTTTCCGGCCTGTTCCTGATGGGCATAGGCGTGGAGTTCAGGGATGCCCGCCTGGCCATCATGGGCGTGAATGCCAACCTGCTGGGCTTCTGGTATGTATTGGGGGTTGTCATCCTGATGCGCTTTATTCTGGAAGGCCAGGTGAAGGGCATTCTGAAATTCTTTTACATCCTGCTCCTTCCGGCCTTTCTGATACTCATGGCGATGACCGGTTCGAGAGGAGCGGCCCTGACCCTCCTGATAGGCCTGGGCACTTATTTTCTTTTCATCCGGCAAAACTTTGAAGGCAAGGTCCTCATTTTGTTCCTGGGCCTGGTGGCAGTGGCCGGTATTTCCTTTGCCCTGCTGCAGGTGGACATCATGAGAGAGCGCTTTCTCCACCAGCTGGACGATGGCAACCTGGGCCATCGCCTCCCCATTTGGGAAGCCGTGCTGGACATATTCATGAACAACCCGATCTTCGGTACGGGAACAGCACTATATGAGGTAGAGATCTACCAGCGGATCAATGACTACCGGGTGCCCCACAACGAGTATCTGTCTTACATCGTGTACGGGGGCGTCACCGCTTTTGTGGCCCTGCTGATCCTGCTGAGGAATCTGCTGAAATCTGCCCTGCGGTTCAACTATAGAAAAAATTCCCCCATTAGCCTTGCACTCATGTTCAGCTTTCTGGCCAACTTCTTTGTAGCGGGAGGGCTGAGCTACTCCTTTGTCACCTGGTTTATTTTCGCCTATATCGCTGTGTCCGGCGCCGTAGTGAAGCGAAAAAAGGTTCAAAGGCACAGAGAACTCCTGGTAGTCAGGCCCGTGTCAGCCTGATGGTGCAGGCACTGCAAAACAATAATTTAATCAGGCCGCCAAAAACGGAGCGCGGCCGTAAATAAGCAATAATACCCATGAAAATGAAAACCTGTTTCCTGCTCTATACACTCGACCCCGGAGGACTGGAAGTATACTTACTTCGCTTTCTCAAATACGCAGGCGATGGCATAGAGCCGGTAGTGATCTGCAAAAGCGGGCGTACCGGAGAGCTGCTTGCCCAGTACGAAGCCCTGAACGTCAGGGTCATTACCATGAAAACCGGCTACCTGAACTTCCCCGCATGGTTCCGGCTGCTGCGCTTCCTGAGAGAAGAAAAATTTGATACGGTTTGCGACCTGACCAGCAATTTTGCAGGCATTTACATGCTGCTGGGCTGGCTGGCCGGCATACAAAACCGGATTGCTTACTACGGGCAGGCTTCCAACCACTTTAAAGAAACATCGCTCAACCTGGCCTATGACAAATTTGTCAACCGCCTGGTGCATGCTTTTTCCTCGAGGATACTCTCCAACTCCAAAACGGCCATTGACTTTTTCTTTCCTTACCGCAACAAGAAGGACGGGCGCTTCGAGCTGATACCGAATGGGGTGGACAGCAGGCAGTTTAAGGTGGCGCTCGATAAAGCGCAACTCCGCTCAGAATTCGGCCTGCCGGACAATGCCTTTGTCATCGGCCATACCGGCAGGTTTGATGAGAAAAAGAACCATGCCGCCATACTGGAAGTGGCGGAGCGGCTCTGCCCAAAACACGAGGATCTCTATTTCGTGCTCTGCGGGCTGAATACCCAGCAGCTGGCCCCGGAGATCGCTGAGCGCGGCCTGGAGGGCAGAATCCTTCCCCTCGGCTACCGCAGCGATGTGGAGCGCCTCCTGCAGTTGTTTGACCTGTTTTACTTCCCCTCGCTGACCGAAGGCCAGCCCAATTCCCTGATCGAAGCTATGATCGCCGGCCTGCCCTTCGTCGCTTCGGATATTCAACCGATCCGGGATACGATCCCCGAAGCGCTGCATTCTCAGTTGGTCGGCCCCATGGATATAGAAGGGGCAGCCGAAAAACTGATGGAATTGAGAAATGATGCCGCACTGAGGGAAAGTAAGGTGCGTAAGGAGTGGGCGGCCGACTTTTTCAGCTCGGAGAAGCGCTTCGAGCAATTCCTCGATTCCCTGGCAGGCAATTATGCGCCACTGCCGGTAAACCAATAGCGCCTCTGGCTTAAAAAAGAAAGATTATGATGGTGAAGAAACTGAAAAAATTTATCCGGCCGATACTCTACGGAAAAGAATGGAAGAAGATACGGGAAACTGTGGCCCGCTACCGGAATTTCGATGAGTATGAGCTGGATGTGGTGAGAAAGGAAGGACTGGAGATCCACATAGATCAAAAACTGCCGTCGGAGCCTCCGGAGGGCATCACTTACCGTTTTGGCCCTTCGGGTTATATCACGGAGGGAAAGAACCCGGATTACTGTATCATCCATACGCAGCACCACAGCCCTAATAACTATTGCCACTGGACGTTGCGGGAGCTGCCCTGGCTGTGCCTGGCTCTGGAAAGCAGCGCCAATTTCGTCGTCGTGCCGGATGTGCTGCTGAACGGAGATCAAGCCTTCCAGAAAAGATGGTGGGAGATCCTCCGGAAAAAGTACGGGCATAAAACCATCATTCCCCTGTCGGGGCTCCCCGGTGGTATCGATGGCATCATCCCCGTCAACCACGATACTTCTTCGAGCAAACTCATGGTCGGGAAGTGTGAGTACAGCTACTATCACACCAGCCGGGCAACCCCCTACTGCCTGGAAGTACTCGAAGAGCTGAAGCATGAATTTACACTGAGCCCGGAGCTGGATATTCCCCGCTTTTACATCAACCGGAAAACGAGAAGGCTGAAAAATGAGGAGGCCATACAGGAATATCTGTCCGCTCAGGGGATCGACATACTGAACCTGGAGGACTTCAGCCTGGACCAGCAGGTGCAGCTTTTCTCCCAAGCAGAACTGGTCATCGGTTTTCACGGCGCGGGCCTGGCCAATACGGCCTACTGTTCCCCTCAGGCGAGGGTCATAGAAATTGCCGACCCCGATTGTGTGTACCCCTCTTACCGGGATGGCCTGGTCATTCCCAGTAAGAAAGCCACACGCACTTATTTTCATATGCTGGCCGAGATGAAGGGCCTCCATTATACTGCTTTAACCTCCCGGGATTATTTCCTGGATCCAGAAAATCTGAGCGTTTCGCTTGAGCCGGTAGCCGGCGGGCAGTAATCAGTAAACCGCACTGCCCACTGCCCACTGCATACTGCCCACTGCATACTGCATACTGACAAATCCCCCCGATTAATAGTCTCTTTTAAGAACAGTCATAATCTCATAGGATGGACCTAATTTTTATTACCGAAGCAAGATATGCCAGGACGCCGGACGGCAACGTCTACAGCCTGGAAAGCAGCTTCTCGTATTCCTTGTATCAGCGATACCTTCAGTACTTCGACTCCGTTACCATCGTGGCCAGAGTAAAGAAGGGGAGCTACGATGAAGTCATTGAAACCAACCTGGTTACCAAGGCCGGGGTGGATGTCGTGAGCCTGCCTTACTACGTCGGGCTGAACGGTTTTTTGAAAAACCGTGGGAAACTGAGCGCAAGGATGAAACAAGTGCTCAGAGATAACGTAAACGATAATACCGCGGTCATTCTGCGTATTCCCGGCAGAGTAGGCGCCGCCGGTATCGCCCGGCTCCGGGAGATGGGCGTGCCCTACGGCCTGGAGGTAGTAGGCGACCCCTACGACGTGCTTTCGCCGGGCGCCACCCGCCACCCCCTGCGGCCTCTCATCCGGATACTGTCCTACTTTTCGCTCAAGCGGCTGACATACGATGCTCCGGCTGCCCTCTACGTGACCCAACGGAAGCTGCAGGAACGTTATCCCTGCCGCAATTTCAGCATCGGCGCCTCGGATGTGGTCATGCCGCCGGAAGCATTCCGGAAGAGTGAAAAGCCGCTGTTTCAGGAGGAACCGGTAAAGATCATCTGCGTAGGTACGCTGGAGCAGATGTACAAGGCTCCCGACACCGCGCTCAAAGCGCTGAAAATACTGAAGCAAAGAGGCGTGAACTGCCATTTGTGGTGGGTGGGCGATGGCATTTTCCGCCCCGAGATGGAAGCCCTCGCCGACAGGCTGGGCGTGTCTTCCATGGCCACCTTCACCGGTAAGCTGAGCAGTGGCGATGCGGTGCGGAATGAACTCGACAAGGCCGACATCTTTCTCATGCCTTCCAGGCAGGAGGGGCTCCCCCGCGCTATGGTGGAAGCTATGGCCCGGCGGTTGCCCTGCATCGGTTCGGATGTAGGCGGAATGTCAGAACTCCTGGACAAAGCGCTTATCGTGCCGCCCAACAAACCTCAGAAGGTGGCCGACAAGGTGCAGTACCTGATAGACAACCCTGGCTTCGCCCGGCAGCAGGGGCTGCGCAACTTCAATACGGCAAGAGAATACGCCGAAGAAAAGCTGGGCAATAAGAGAGAACAGTTTTATAATCACCTGAAAAATCTGTACCCGGAAAGGGTAGGAATAACCCCATGAATAAGATACTTTTTACCGCAACGATCGACAAACACATCGAATGCTTCCACCTTCCCTACTTGAAGTGGTTTAAGGACAATGGTTTTGAAGTGCACGTGGCCTCCAGAGGAGAATTGAATATCCCTCACTGCGATGTCAAATACAACGTTCCCTTCGTTCGCGCTCCTTACGGCCTGGAAAACCTGAAGGCCTACGTGGAGTTGAAGAAGATCATCGACGAGAACGATTACCGCATCATTCACTGCCATACCCCCATGGGAGGCGTCGTTACCCGCCTGGCGGCCCGCGCGGCCCGGAAGCGAGGCACAAAGGTGCTCTACACCGCTCATGGCTTCCACTTTTTCAAAGGCGCCCCTCTGATCAACTGGTTGTTGTTCTACCCGGTGGAGAAATTCCTCTCCCGCTACACGGACGGGATCATAACCATCAATTCCGAAGACCTCACCCTGGTGCGTGAGCGAAACTTCAAAACACAGGAAGCCTTCAAGATCTACGGCATCGGCGTCAATACCGAGCGCTTCAAAAAGATAAGCCCCGAGGAGAAACGGCAGCTGCGGGAAAAATACGGATATGCAAAAGAGGATTTCATTCTCATCTATGCCGCCGAGTTTATCCACAGAAAGAACCACAAATTCATCCTGGATGCCATGCCTCAGCTGAAGGCGTCCATTCCGAGGCTCAAAGTACTTTTCGCCGGAAGGGGAGCCCTGCTCGAAGAAATGCAGGCCTACGCCAAAAGCAAGGGCATAAACGGGCAGGTGGAGTTTCTCGGCTTCCGTTCTGACATCGAGCAGCTCATGGCCCTGTCTGATGTGGGCATTTCCTCCAGCCGCCAGGAAGGCCTTGGCCTGAACCTTGCCGAGGAAATGCACTGCGGCCTGCCTGTAGTGGCCGCCGTCAATCGGGGCCATCGGGAGATGGTGGCCGATGGCAGGAACGGCTTCCTGTTCGAACAGAATAATTACGATCAATTTATTACCGGGATCAAAAAACTTTACGAAGACCGCAACCTTTGGCGGCAATTCAGCGAAGAAGCTATTGCCAGCGCCCAAAGGTTTACCATAGAGCACTCCCTGAAGAAGATGGCTGATATCTACCAAAAATACCTCGCCTGATGGGCATTTCCCCCCCGCCGCCCCCCATTAACTATTCATAAATCTTAACGACAAGGAAAAATGTACAAAATGATCTTCAAACGAGTCATTGACCTTATCATGGCCCTCACCGGGTTGATCCTGTTTTCCCCGGTGCTCGCACTGGTCACCGTAGCGCTCTATTTTGCCAATGACGGAGCCCCCTTCTTTTACCAGAAACGCGTCGGCAAGAATGGGCGGATCTTTACCATCACCAAGTTCAAGACCATGAACGACCGGCGGGATGAGGCCGGCAAGCTGCTGCCCGACGGGCAGCGCCTCACCCCGCTGGGCCGCTTTCTG
>CAYVVK010000048.1:0-2412 GCA_964454855.1 uncultured Phaeodactylibacter sp.
TAATAGATTGATAACCCGTTGATTATTTCGACTGCCGACTGTCAACTGCCCATACCGGGGTTTACTGCCTACTGCACTAGGCCGCGCGAGACAGAGGCGCAGAGGGCGCGGAGAGGATTTGGAGTTTGCAGAGGGGCCAGCAAACATTTCTCCCTATCTTCGCTTTAAATAAGTGAAATTCGTCCTTTACTCACCCAAAATACCGCTATGTTCTATCGCGCCTTTTTCAGCAGCTTTTTTCTCCTGATGGCGAATGCACTATCCGCCCAGACAGCCATGGTTATTGATGACGAAGCCACCTCCGTGGTGCTCAGCGGCACCTCTTCCTTTCACGACTGGGAGATACGGAAGACAAGCAAAAAGTAGCCTGCGAAGGCACCTATTCCCTCAATATGACGGACTATGAGGTGGAACCACCAACCGCCATGCTCGGCCTGTTGAAGGCCGGTGAGGAAGTTACGGTGAACTACCGGGTGGTTTTCGTACCCTAATGGCACGGCGAAGAATAACTACCCCATTTGATCCAGCACCCAAGCTGATGGATCAATATCAAATTAAACCCTCTCCTGCAAAACTTCTCTATCCAAAACTTGTATAGTGCAATTAAAGCTCCTTACCGAAAGCTTTCACGCAAAACTGAAAGTTTAGAATCTTTGTTATACCTTTGATCGCCAAAGCACGGTAAAATATGATCCACGAAAGAACATCCATAACCAGCGTCCTGGCAGACCCGAAACTGAGCGCTCCTCTTCGCAACATAGCCGAAAAAATCCAAAACGGACAACGCATCAGTGAAGACGAGGGCCTGCATCTGTATGAAGAGGCCGAGCTCGGCTACCTCGGCGCCCTGGCCAACCACATTCGCGAAAAGCGCCATGGCAATAGAACCTATTTCAACCGCAACTTTCACGTAGAGCCCACCAACGTCTGCCTCTACACCTGCACCTTTTGCTCCTATTCCCGCCTGATCAAAAAGCGGGAGGAAGGCTGGGAGTACAGCATGGAGGAGATCATGGACATCGTAAAACAATACGACGGCGAACCCGTGACCGAAGTACATATTGAAGGGGGCGTACTTCCGCAGTACGATGTAGATTTTTACGCCGAACTTTTCCGCCAGATCAAAGCTCACCGTCCTGAATTGCACGTTAAGGCGCTTACGCCGGTAGAATATCACTACATCTTCAAAAAGGGCAAGCTAAGCTACGAAGAAGGCATGAAGCTCATGAAAGAAGCCGGGCTGGACAGCATGCCGGGTGGCGGCGCCGAGATCTTCCATCCCGAGATCCGGGATCAGATCGCCGGCGGCAAGTGCAGCGGCGAGCAGTGGCTGCGCATCCACGAGATCTGGCATGAGCTCGGAGGCCGCTCCAACGCCACCATCCTATACGGCCATATCGAAGAGTTCAGGCACCGCATCCACCATATGGAACAGCTGCGGCAGCTCCAGGATAAGACCGGTGGCTTCCAAACCTTCATCCCGCTGAAGTTCCGCAACAAGGGCAACCAGATGTCGCACGTGCCGGAAGCCAGCGTCATCGAAGACCTGCGCAATTACGCCATCAGCCGCATCTACCTCGATAATTTCGATCACATCAAGGCCTACTGGCCGATGATCAGCCGGCAGGTGGCGCAGCTCTCCCTGGCCTTCGGGGTGGATGACATCGACGGCACCATAGACGACACCACCAAGATCTACTCTATGGCCGGCTCGGAAGAACAAAACCCCGCCATGAGCACCCGCGACCTGGTGAACCTCATCCGCCGGGTAGGCCGCTCTCCGATCGAGCGCGACACGCTCTACAATGTGGTCAAAGACTACACCGATCACGTTTTCGAGGAAGACGAGCAGTTCAAAGGCTATGTTTCCCTACCGGTGGTAAACAAGAACTGATGGAAAAGGAATTGTATATCGTACGGCATGGCGAGACGGATTACAACCGCCTGGGCATCGTGCAGGGGCAGGGGGTGGACACCAGTCTCAACGATACCGGCTGGCGGCAGGCGGAAGCTTTCTTTAAACACTATCAGCCTGTCGATTTCGAACTGGTGCTCACCTCCCGCCTGCGCCGCACCCACGAGACCATGCAGTTTTTCACAGAACAGGGCCTGCCCTGGGAGCAATACCCCGAGATCAACGAGATCAACTGGGGGGAACACGAGGGCAAAAAGAGCACCCCGGAAATGCGGGCCCAGTACAGCCAGATGCTCTCGGAATGGCAGCGCGGAAACTTCGACGCCCACCTGGAGGGAGCGGAAAGCGCCGCCGATATGGCTGCCCGCCTGCGCCGATTCATCGATAAGCTGCAGGAACGGCCGGAACGGAAGATACTCATCTGCTCGCACGGCCGCGCCATGCGCTGCCTGATGTGCCTGTTGCAGGACAGGCCCCTGCAGGACATGGAGAAATTC
>CAYVVK010000048.1:2422-7001 GCA_964454855.1 uncultured Phaeodactylibacter sp.
ACCACTCCAATACCGGCCTTTACCTGATACGTTACCGCGAAGAAACTTCTGATTTCCTGAAAGAGAACGACCTGAAACATTTAGAACATACAGACCTGAAACTGGCTTAAGTGAGAAAACTGAAAGTAACTGCCGTTAGCTACCTCAATACCAAACCCCTGCTCTACGGCCTGCTGCAAAGCCCTGTGGCCAGGCAGATCAGCCTGCAGCTGGACATTCCCTCCGTTTGCGCCGAGAAACTCAGCAGCGGCAAGGCGAGCCTTGGCCTGGTGCCGGTGGCGGTGATCCCTCAGCTGAAAAAGCACTACATCATCTCCGATTACTGCATTGGTACGGTAGGAACAGTAAAAACCGTGGCCCTTTTCAGCGAACAGCCCATTGACAAAGTAAAGCAGCTGTATCTCGACCACCACTCCCGTACCTCGGTGGAACTCACCAGGCTCCTGCTGAGAGATCACTGGAAAGTGCAGCCGGAACTGCTGCCCGCCAGCGATGGATACATAGACAAACTGAACGGCGCTACCGCCGGCCTGGTGATCGGCGACCGCACCATTGGCCTGGAAAAGCGCTTTCCTTACGTCTACGACCTGGGGGAGGCCTGGATGAAACACACCGGCCTGCCTTTCGTTTTCGCCGCCTGGGTAAGCACGCAACCCTTAGAGGAAAGCTTCATCGCCGCTTTCAACCGGGCGCTGCGCCAGGGAGTGCAGCAGATCCCCCAGCTTATGTACCTGCTTCCTTCTCCCCACTCTGAGTTTGACCTCGAAGAATACTTCACCCAATACATCAGTTACCAGTTGGACGCAGATAAGAAAAAGGCCCTGGATCTGTTTCTCCGCTCGATCAGCCCCAGCCTGGAGCCGAGCCTGAAATAGGACATTTACTCAGGTGTTTTGGGCAGATTGTCAGATTGTTGCATTGCTAGATTGTTGCATTGTTGAATTGTTACATTGTTACATTGCTAGATTGTTGAATTGTTCTTTCGGCCTACTTACTTCCTGCAGCCGTAATCGCTGGCGTGTAATTCGGACTAAACAATGAGGCAGAGCAGCAGTTTTAATCTTAATAAAAACAACGAATATGGAAAAGAGCAAAAGCCAGAATACCAACACCTCCACTCCTGATGCTCAAAAGCTGGAAAAGGCCACTCTGGGCGGCGGCTGCTTCTGGTGCACCGAAGCCGTATATCAGGAGGTGGAAGGGGTAGAGTCTGTCATGTCAGGCTATGCCGGGGGCAGTAAAGAAACGGCGGATTACAAAACCGTCTGCTCCGGCACCACCGATCATGCCGAAGTGGTGCAGGTCACTTTTGACCCGGCCACCATTTCCTACGAAGAGATCCTTGAGATCTTCTGGAGCACCCATGACCCCACCACCCCAAACCGGCAGGGCAATGACGTAGGCCCGCAGTACCGCTCCGTCATCTTCTACCACAACGAAGAGCAGAAGCAGAAAGCAGAAGAGTCCAAAGCTAAGGTAGCGCCTCAGGCCTGGGGCCGCCCCATCGTGACCGAGATCAGCCCCCTGGAAGCTTTTTACGAAGCCGAAGATCACCATCAGGACTATTACCGGAACGTGGGCAACCGCAATCCCTACTGCAGCTTTGTCATCACTCCCAAGCTGTCGAAGTTCAGGCAGAAGTTCCAGAACCGGCTGAAGCAGAAAAGTTGAAGGCGATAAGCGGCAGGTATAATTAGGGAAATAGATAAATATCTGTTAAATTCAGCCCGAACTTTAGTTGAGGGCCCGGAAGCCCTATCAAAACATCAGCGATTTACCTATGAAGCTTGCCATCCCCAGGGAGCTCAAGGATACGCGCGTTGCGCTCGTTCCTGAAGTTGCCGAAAAAGTAAAAGCGCTCGGGCCGGAGATCCTCGTCGAGCAGGGCGCCGGAGAAAGCGCCTATTATACCGATGACGATTACCAGGAAGTAGCTACCGTCCTTTCCCGTAAGGAACTCCTGGCTCAGGCCGACATGCTACTTTGTATCCATCCCCTTTCCGATGAGGAACTTAAGCAGCTGAAAAAGGGAACCGTCGTCATCTCTCAGTTCCAGCCTTTTATGGAACCGGAAGTGGCCGATAAACTCCGGAGCATGGGCCTGCGGGCATTCAGCCTGGACATGATCCCACGCACCACGCTGGCGCAGTCTATGGACGTGCTTTCTTCCATGGCCTCTATTGCCGGCTACAAAGCCGTGCTGGAAGCCGCCCGCTACCTTCCTCGTTACTTCCCCATGATGATCACCGCCGCCGGCAGCGTGCGGCCTGCCAAGGTGCTCGTGTTGGGCGCCGGTGTGGCCGGCTTGCAGGCCATCGCTACCGCCAAGCGCCTGGGCGCCATGGTGGAAGCTTCCGATACCCGCCTGGCGGCTAAAGAAGAAGTAATGAGCCTGGGGGCCAAATTCGTGGAAGTGGAAGGCGCCCGGGAAGATAAAGATGCCGGCGGATATGCGGTGCAGCAGTCGGAAGAATTCCTGGAGCGGCAGCGCCAGGAAGTACAGGAGCGCGCCAAAAAATCTGATATCATCATTACCACAGCTCAGGTGCGCGGCCGCAAGGCGCCCATGCTGGTGCCCAGAGATACCGTTGAGGCCATGCGCCGCGGTTCGGTGATCGTCGACCTGGCCGCCTCTACCGGCGGCAATTGCGAACTCACCGAAGACGACAAAGTGATCAAGCACGAAGGAGTGACCATCATCGGCAATTCCAACCTCGCAGGCCTGATGCCACAGGATGCCAGCCTGCTGTACAGCAACAACGTATTCAATTTCCTGAAACTATTGGTAAAGGAGGGTGAGCTCTCCATTGACATGGACAACGAGATCATACAGGGCGCCTTCATCACCGCCGTACCCGAAGAGGCGGGCGAAAATTCCTAAGCACTATGGATATCATCATTCAATTTTTCAATAACCAGGAGAATCTCCTGCTCATCTATTTGCTGGCTTTCACCATTTTACTGGGTTTTGAAGTCATCTCCAAGGTACCGACGGTCCTGCACACCCCGCTGATGTCGGGAGCTAACGCCATCAGTGGCGTGGTCATCATCGGCGCCATCCTGCTGATCCGGCAGGCGGAGCCGGATGACTACCTGACCCTGGCCCTGGGTTTCCTGGGCGTCATTCTGGGTATGATCAATGTGGCCGGCGGTTTTGCCGTTACGGACCGCATGCTGGAGATGTTCAAAAAGAAAAAGCGCTAATTCCATGGTAATCGAATTTCTCATCAATCTCAGTTATTTCATCGGCGCCATCGCTTTCGTCTGGGGCCTGCGCCTGCTCAGCTCCCCCGATACGGCCCGCCGGGGCAATACCGTGGCGGGCTTCGGCATGATACTGGCTATAATCGCTGCGCTTTCTCAACCCCTGGAGGGCGCTCCCAATAATTACGGCTGGATCGGCGGGGGAATCCTCATCGGTGGTATCATCGGTTATGTTACCGCCAAACGGGTGCAGATGACGGCCATGCCGCAGATGGTATCCATATTCAACGGCCTGGGAGGCGCCTGCGCGGTAGTGCTTGCCTATTCCGAGCTCTTCCCCTTCTACGGCGGAAGCAAGGAAATGGACCTGGCCGGCCTGTCTATCATCATGCTGGCCATGCTGATCGGCGGCATTTCCTTTACCGGCAGTATGCTGGCCTTTGCCAAGCTGCAAGGCCTGGTGTGGGACAATACCCTGATCCTGCCCAAACACAATATCTTCAACATGGCCCTGCTGGTGACCACCCTGGGCCTGGGAGTTTACCTCACCGTTTCCGGCCAGGAGGCCGGCCTGTTGCTGGGCAGCCTCTTTATGGTGCTGGCGCTGGTGTACGGCGTTTCCTTCGTAGCTCCCATAGGCGGGGCGGATATGCCGGTAGTCATTTCGTTGCTCAACTCCTTCACCGGCCTGTCGGCTGCCATGACGGGGCTGATCTACGAAAGCCAGTTCATGCTGGTGGGCGGTATTCTGGTCGGTGCTGCAGGCACCATCCTCACTGTGCTGATGTGTGATGCCATGAACCGTTCCCTCTTAAATGTGCTGATCGGCGGTTTCGGTGGCGGCGGCGTTTCCGCAAAAGGGGCCGTTGATGGCCAGATAGCGAAAGAAGTCAGCCTCAACGATGCGGCCATACAGCTTTTTTATTCCAATTCCGTGATGATCGTGCCTGGCTACGGACTGGCGGTGGCACAGGCGCAGAAAGTCTGTAAGGAAGTGGACGACCTGCTGGAATCGAACGGCGTGGAGGTCAAATACGCCATCCACCCCGTAGCAGGCCGCATGCCCGGCCACATGAACGTACTGCTGGCCGAAGCGGATGTGCCCTATCCCAAACTGCTCGACCTTGAGGATGCCAATGCCGCCCTGAAGAATACCGACATGGTAGTCGTTGTCGGAGCCAATGACGTGGTCAACCCCGCTGCCCTGGACGATCCCGGCAGCCCCATCTACGGCATGCCGGTGCTCAATGTGTGGGACGCCAAGAACGTCATCGTCCTCAAACGAAGCATGCGCCCGGGTTACGCCGGCATCGAGAACCCGGCATACCTGAAACAAGGCGGGCTAAGAAGCTACCAGATTAAATGGCTCAGGGAA
>CAYVVK010000048.1:7011-17600 GCA_964454855.1 uncultured Phaeodactylibacter sp.
AGGTACAGGCGCAACTAAGCCCCCTCCTTATCCGTTTTATGATAAAAAGACGTCCCTATGCTTTTTATGATAAAGAGGTTATTCCTGATCTTTTGTTTACTGCTGCCTGGCCTGCTTTACGCCCAGAAGGTAGAAGTAGAAAAGCGCACCGAACGGCAGCACATGCCCATAGAGGCCATGGAGTTTCTCAATGAAAGGTTTCCCGTGCGGGAGAAGGAGAAGTTCTATGAAGAGCAAAACGAAGAGGGCCGGTTTTACGAAGCCAAGTTTTGTGTCGAGAAGCACCTGTACAGCGTAAAGTTCAAAACGACGGGAGAACTCTACGACATCGAACGAAAGATAAAGTTCCAGGAAGCACCTGCAATAGTAAGGTTGAAGATCGAACAGCAGTTGGATGAACAATTCAAGCGGCATAAGATCGTCAAGGCGCAGGAAAAACTGGAACAACGGAAGGTTGTTGGGTATGAGATCGAGATCAAAGGCAAAACCGAGGAGCGCCTGGGTTACTTTGAAGCGCAGTTCGATGCGAAGGGACAACAAGAAAGCATTCGGCCGATCGAAGAAAGGCCTAACGATTTTCTATTTTTCTAAGCATGAAGCTACAGTCAGGATGTATTATCGCTTTGCTGGCCAGCCTGCCGCTCTGGCTGCATGGCCAGAACAGAGCTACCCTGGAATTCCTCCCGCAACTGGCCTGGAACGGTGACTTTGACGATCGCTGGAGCTGGTCTGTCAACACCTCCATGGAGAACACCTGGATAGAACTGGCCGAGGATAAACCTTCCGTGACGGATTTCTACCTTACCACCTTCAGCCTGCAGGCCGGCGCGGCTTTCCAGCTTACCAATGACGTCAACCTCTCCGGAGGTTACCAGTTCGGCTGGCGGGATATCGATGAGGAGGAACGCAATATCGAACACCGGGCCCTGCAGCAGCTCACCTACACTCAACGGCTGGGGAAATACCGCGCCCGCGCCCGGTTTCGCACCGAGCAGCGTTTCTTCCGAAATGACGATTACGTGGTGGAACACCGCTGGCGCCTGCGCACCAGCCTCGACTTTCCGCTACAAGGCGAACAGCTGGACCCGGGCGAAACTTATCTGAACGCACAGGTGGAATGGTTGGCTAATGTATTCGAGGCGGACCCCTGGTTTTTCAGAGATTCCCGCCCTTATGTGGGCCTGGGTTGGTTAATCAGCGAGCACTACCGCCTGGAAAATGGCCTGGAATGGCGCATCAGGAGATCCGGCGCCAATGGAGAAGACTACCGCCAGCGGATCATCTACCGGCTCACCTTTTCCTTCCGGTAATGCGTAAGGCGGCCCTTTAAAGCCATTAAAGTGTAATTTCTTCGATTATTTTATCCTCTTAATCGCAAAAAACTGGTAAATCACCACAATTCTTAGTATTTTAATAGGCATAATTTTGATCTTAATCCTTAAAAAATGGAACATATGCTTTCTTCCCCATTCCTGATCATCCTCATTTTCCTGGGGCTCATGATTCTGTTCTCCGGGATCTTTACCGTCAGGCAGCAATCTGCCGCCCTGGTTGAACGCCTTGGCAAATTTCACAGCATCAAACGCTCGGGCCTGCAATTCAAAGTACCGCTTATTGACCGCATCTCCGGCCGGGTAAGCCTGAAAGTACAACAACTAGACGTGCACGTAGAGACTAAAACACGGGATAACGTATTCGTCAAGCTCCGTGTTTCGGTCCAGTATTTCATCCTTCCTGAGAAGGTCTACGACGCCTTCTACCGTCTGGAAAACTCCCACGAGCAGATCACCGCCTACGTTTTTGATACCGTAAGGGCAGAAGTCCCTAAAATGAAGCTCGACGACGTCTTTGAGCGCAAAGACGACATCGCCATGGCCATCCGCCGCGAACTGGAAGACTCTATGAATGAATATGGCTACGGCATTGTCAAAGCACTGGTAACAGACATTGACCCCGACCAGGAGGTGAAACACGCCATGAACCGCATCAATTCTGCCGAGCGCCTTAAAGTAGCCGCCGAATACGAAGGAGAAGCAGAGCGCATCCGCATCGTGGCCAAGGCCCGCGCCGAAGCCGAAAGCAAGCGCCTGCAGGGACAAGGTATCGCCGACCAGCGCCGGGAGATCGCCCGCGGCCTGGAAGAATCCGTAGAAGTGCTGAACCGCGTTGGCATCAACTCTCAGGAGGCTTCCGCCCTGATCGTGGTCACGCAACACTACGATACGCTGCAAAGCATGGGTGAAAACACCAACAGCAACCTCATTATGCTGCCTAACGCACCGTCTTCCGGAGCGGATATGCTTACCCAGATGACCGCTTCTTTTATCGGCGCCCAGCAAATGGGGGAAGAAATGAAAAAAGCCGAGATCAAAGCCGGCAATGGAAGTAAGAAGTAGGCCTTTTCTTCTTGCGAGGAAAGTTTAGCTCTCTTTCTTTAAAGCCCGGTATGCGCCAATCGCATACCGGGCTTTTCCATGCTTTATGGCCACCGGCTGATGAAAAATTTTAAATAATTACTGCCCCTTAGTATATTTGGCCTTCTCATTTTTCCCCATCAAGCCCTTTTACCAAATCAAATCTGAAGATTAGCATGAAAAAACACGCATTATCCTGCCTGTCCTTTCTCCTGCTCAGCCTGCCTTTGCTTGCTCAGGAAACCAAGCCGGCTGCGGAAGAGAAAAACGGCAAGGACAAAAAAGAAAAAAGTTACGAGGAGATTATCACCGATAAGGCCGTAACCGATGAAGGTTTGTTTACGGTACACGAAGTAGATGGCAAGTACTACTTCGAGCTCGGCAAGGAGATCCTGGAGCGGGAGATCCTGGTGGTCAGCCGCATCTCCGGCCATGTCAAGGGCCTCAACTTCGGCGGCGCCGGCATGCGCTCCCGCCCTCAGCAGGTGATCCGCTGGCAACAGCAGGGCAATCACATTTTGCTGCGCTCTGTTTCCTACAACAGCGTGGCCAGCTTCGACGACCCCATCTACGAATCCGTACGCAACAACAATTTTGAACCCATCGTCGAACGCTTTAAGATCGAAGCGGAAAACCCGGATTCCACAGCCCTGCTCATCGATGTCAGTAAATTCTTCACGGACGACATCCCCATGATCGGCCCGCTGAGTGAAAGCCAACGTAAACGCTTCAAGATCAAAGGGCTGGATAAAGAGCGCAGCTTCATCAGTCATATGCACGCCTACCCCTCTAATGTGGAGGTGCGCCATGTGCTCACCTTCAGCGGCAGCGAGCTGCCCGACAACCAGGTCACCCAGGCACTGTCCATCGAAATGAACCAGTCCTTCATCGAACTGCCGGAAGAGCCCTGGCAGCCCCGCTATTACGACGAGCGGGTAGGCTACTTTAGCCTCCGGCAGACCGATTACAGCATGGACGAGCAGAAAGCGGCCACTAAACGCTTCATCACGCGCTGGCGCCTCGACCCAAAGGACATGGAGGCCTATAAGCGCGGTGAGCTGGTGGAACCCAAAAAACCCATTGTCTACTACATCGACCCGGCCACGCCCCTGAAATGGCGCCCTTATCTCAAACAGGGCGTGGAAGACTGGCAGAAGGCCTTTGAAGCGGCCGGCTTCAAAAATGCCATCATCGCCAAAGACCCGCCCACCAAGGAAGAAGACCCCGAGTGGAGCCCGGAGGATGTGCGTTATTCCGTCATCCGTTACGTATCTACGGACATACAGAACGCCATGGGCCCGCACGTGCATGACCCCCGCACCGGCGAGATCCTGGAGAGCGACATCATCTGGTATCACAATGTGATGAACCTGCTGCGCAACTGGTTCCTCATCCAGACGGCGGCCGTCAATCCCGCCGCCCGGGCCGTAAAGTTCGAAGACGAGCTCATGGGCCAGCTCATCCGATTTGTTTCCGCCCACGAGGTCGGCCATACGCTGGGCCTGCCCCACAACATGGGCGCCAGCCCGGCCTATCCGGTAGACTCTCTGCGCAAAGCAGGCTTTGTGCAGCGCATGGGCGTATCTCCCTCCATTATGGACTACGCCCGCTTTAACTACGTCGCCCAGCCCGAAGACGAAGGCGCGGGCCTGATGCCGAAGATCGGCCCCTACGACGAATGGTCTATCATCTATGGCTATAAGCTGATGCCGGATGTGAAAAGCCCCGAGGAGGAGCGCCGCCTGCTCAACGACTGGATCATCGAACGCAGCGACAACCCCATCTACCGCTACGGCCAGCAGCAAGGCCGCGTCATTGACCCCAGCGCCCAGACCGAAGACATCGGCGGCGACCCGGTGGCCGCCAGCAACCTGGGCATCAAGAACCTGCAGCGCATCCTGCCCGAACTGATCGAATGGACGGAGCGCGAAGGAGAGGATTACGAGCAACTGGAAGAACTCTACCAGCAGGTGGCCGGGCAATTCCGCCGCTATGTGGGCCACGTCACCAATAACGTCGGCGGCGTGTACGAATACGATAAAACCTACGAGCAGGAAGGGCCGGTGTATACGCACGTGCCCCTGGCCCGCCAGCAGGCAGCTGTAAATTTTCTGGACCGCCAGCTGTTCACTACCCCACAGTGGATGGTGGAAAAAGAAATCATCTCCCGCGTGGGCTCTACGGTGATCATCGATCTGATTAGAGGCCTCCATGAATACAGCCTGAGGCTGCTATTCGACACGGGCCGCCTGAACAGAATGATGGAAAACGAAGCCCTGAACGGCAAGCAGGCCTACGCCATGAGCCAGCTGTTTGATGATACGCGAAAGGCGATATTTCGGGAGCTGTACAAAGGCCAGGCCGTCGGCCCCTACCGCCGCAACCTGCAGCGCGCCTATATCGGCCAGATGGGCAAACTGATCCAGGCCGACGGCGAGGATGCCGACTACAGCGACGTGAAAGCGATGGCTCGCGCCACGCTGGCGGAACTGGAAAAACAGATAAAGGCAAGAAAGGCCGATAAGGCGGACGCCATGGCCAATGCCCATTTTGCCGGCCTGGCCGCCCGGATTGATCTTATACAAGAGGGAAAGATGCCGGAGCGGAGCGCTTCAGCCGGTTCTAATGGAGGTGGATTGCAGGAAGAAGAAAACAGCGGCTGCTGGCATGATGGCCTCTAAGCCCTGATGAGCGAGGCCGATCTAAGATTGGCCTCGCTTATCCCACCACCTCCCCAAACAGGTCGTAATCCATGGCTTCAGTGACCTTCACTCGCGCAAAGTCTCCTACCCGCACATAATTATCCGCAGCCTTCACCAGCACCTCATTGTCTACCTCCGGCGAGTCGCCTTCGGTGCGGCCCACAAAAAATTCGCCTTCCTTGCGGTCGAAGAGCACCTTGTAGGTATTGCCCACCATCTCCTGGTTTTTCCGGAAGGAAATATCCTGTTGGATCTCCATGATGCGGCTGGCGCGTTCTTCCTTCACTTCGGCGGGCACATCATCTTCAAGTTCGTAGGCGATGGTACTTTCTTCGTGGCTGTACTGGAAGACGCCTAACCGGTCAAACTGCATTTCTTCTACGAAGTTGCAGAGATCCTGGAATTTTTCCTCTGTTTCTCCGGGGAAGCCGACGAGCATGGTGGTGCGTAAGGTGAGTCCGGGCACCTTCTCACGGGCCAACCGGACCAGTTCCACGGTCTCTTCCCGGGTGATCTGCCGGCGCATGCGCTCCAGCACGGCGTTGTTGGCGTGTTGCAGCGGCATGTCCAGGTAATTGCAGATCTCGGGGCGCTCGGCCATCACATCAAATATTTCGGTGGGAAACTTGCTGGGATAGGCGTAGTGGAGGCGTATCCATTCGATGCCTTCCACATCCGCCAGGGCGTGCAGCAGGCGGGGCAATTCCCGCTTTTTGTAGATGTCCAGGCCGTAGTAGGTCAGCTCCTGGGCGATGAGTATTAGTTCTTTGACGCCAAAGCGAGCCAGGTTGCGGGCTTCCCTTACCAGCTCTTCGATGGGTTTGGAGACGTGCTTGCCGCGCATCAGGGGGATGGCGCAGAAGGAGCAGGTGCGGTTGCAGCCCTCCGATATTTTCAGGTAGGCATAATGCTGGGGGGTGGTGGTGATGCGTTCGCCGATCAGCTCGTGTTTGTAGTCGGCATTGAGCTTGGCCAGCAGGCCGGGCAGCTCGAGGGTGCCGAAGTAGGCGTCCACCTCCGGGATCTCCCTTTCCAGGTCGTCTTTGTAGCGCTGCGACAGGCAGCCGGTGACATACAGCTTGTCGATGCCTCCTTCCTTCTTCACTTCGGCGTACTGCAGGATGGTGTTCACAGACTCCTCCTTGGCCAGGTCGATAAAGCCACAGGTGTTGACGATGACGATATTGGCGTCCTCGTCGTTGCTGTCGTGCACCACCTCGTAATCATTGCCCCGCAGCTGGGTGATGATGTTTTCGGAATCCACCAGGTTCTTGGAGCACCCCAGGGTGATCACATTGACTTTATCCTGTTTTATGGTTCTGGTTTTCATATATTGGTTTACTGCCTGTATTTTGCGTGCGCAAAGATAATCAGTTGGTAGGATTTGCGTTAATATCAAACCGATACTGTAAACAATCTTCGGCCGTTATAGTTATGGAACATCCTACTGGCGCATAAATCCTTCACCATGAAATACATCACTACCCTCGCTTTGGTTTTTCTCTTCCATGCCGCCGCTTTTACCCAGGTCGGCATCAACGCCAGCTACCGCACCAATGATGCGCCGGACTGGCAGTACACCGGCTCCTCCCAGATCGCTCAGGAGCTGCTTCCGGAATCCACTATCGCTATCGGGCTGGACTATTGGATTCCCCTGAAAACCTACCGCATCGACTTCGTTCCGGAGATCAACTTCCAGCGGATGGGCAACGACATCCTGGTAGGCCGTGCCGACGGCCCCATGCAAGCCGAATTGTCCAACACCTGGATCAGCTTTTTCCTCAATACCAACATTTACTTCCTCGACCTGGAAGGCGACTGCGACTGCCCGACCTTCTCCAAATCCGGAGGGCCCATTCAGAAAGGGCTGTTCCTGCAGCTTTCTCCCGGTTTCAGCTACATGAAAAACAAGATGGAACTGGCCGATGGCCTTATCGCCGATTCCGATGATACGGCCTTCAGCGCCGCCGTGGCCCTGGGCCTGGACATCGGCCTGTCCAGCCAGCTGACCATCACCCCCATGGCGGGCATGCGCTATTACTTTTCCGCCGGCTGGGAAAGCCTATCTTCTCTGGCCTTCCCCGATGATGCGCCGGACATAAGGGGCATTACAAGCGAAAGCAGCGATGTACGGCAGTTCTACGCCGGGCTGAAGCTTGGGCTTCGGCTGGATCAATAGATCCATTACTGCCACAGCCTCTTAAACAGAATCAAAATTTTTCAGTCACTCTCTCCCCTAATGCCTTTCAGCCTTTTCCCTTTCATTTTTTGATGGTACAGGACCGTCCGTTCTGAAGCGATCCATACCCAATTGAGGCCGCCGAAATCCAGGGCTTCGAACTGGGTGGGAAACAGGCAGCGTACTCCTCTTTGTTTTTTCATGCGGCCTTTCAGGAAACGGCTGCCATCAAAATCGGTGAACAGGAAAATATCGGCTGGGGTGAGGGGGATGAAGCCCAGGAGTATTTTAAACCGGTAGGCCAGCAGGGCCATGGTTTTGCCGTCTGCACTGATGGCAGCGGCGGTCACCACACGGTTTTTGAGATAGAGGCTGTCGCGCAGTTGAGCCGTATAGGTGCCGGGCGCAGCGGCCAGGGTATAGTGTTTGGTGTAGTAATTGCCCTTGTTCAGGCGGTTTTTAGAAAAGAGGTGCAGGCTGTCCTGCCACCAGAAGAAGCCTTCCATATCGAAGTTTTGCTGAGGGCTCTCTGGAGGAAAAGCCTGCTGGTCCGGGTAATCAAAAAGAATGGAATCCAGGCTGCCCGAGCGTGGATGGTAAATGTATATTCTAAGGTCTTGTCGATTGTTGAAGTTGTTGCCAAAATCACCGATGTAGAGGTTGCCCTCGTTGTCGGCGGTAATATCTTCCCAATCCCGGTTAAGAACCTGAGGCAGGGCCTTTTTCCAGAGCAGCTCTCCCCTACTATCAGTCAGGTATAGAGCCGCTTCGTGCCCGCCGTCGTTGTGCCACCACAGGCTATCGGGCGCCGCTCGGTACAGGCCGGACACTTCGGTGAGGGCTTCGGGTAGTTTGTGTTTTTCAGTAGAAGGAAAATTTTGGCTGAGTAAAGGCAAATATAAAAACAGTAAGACTGAGGTAAAGAGATATGGCTTCATATAAATGGTTTTAGGCGGTAAAAATAGCGGTTGGGAGCGAGACTTGAGGCGTTTTCCCTAGCCTGGCCCGGAAAATCAAGACTCAAAAATCAAAAATCTGCAAATGTTTGAATCTTGATCTTTGATTTTTGATTTGCGCCTACTCATGGCTTCTTGTCCCCGGTGGCTTATCGAGCGGAGCACCGCCCCTGAGCTTTTCACCCACAGCCCTGCTTGTTGCGCCAAATCCTAAATGTCTAAATTCTAAATTTGCATCATTTGCGATTTGCCCATTTACGATTTACGATGTGTGGAAAACCTTTCAGGTGGGCATAACCTGCCGGCGTTTTGCCCGGGCTCGTGCGTGGCCAACCCGGCAGCGTTTGCAGCGCCCCCCTACCCCATTCCGGGTATTTCGAACTTCCCGCCTTGCCTTTTTCCCCAAAAAAGCTCACCTTGCACCCAATGCATAGCACTGTCAACCATATTGTTCTGACTGTAGTCGTGATCATTACCCCACCGCTACCCGGAAGATGGTGACAGCCCTTGCGTTAAGATGCAGACAAAAAGCCGTTCTCCCGCGAGAGCGGCTTTTTTTATTTGGGCCTGGCTTGCCATGCCGTGCAAGGAATAGCTCTGCCCCGGGCCTGAAACACGAACAGAGGGGGTGCAGTTGTCGTAAGAAAGGAATTTTTAAAATGTTGAAAATGAAACATTTATGCAATTAACCCTCCAGCTAAGCATCGTAACAATACATTATTTTAATTCGCGATTAGCGGGCTTCAAAATTACTTTTGGAAACCTTTAGCCATTGTAAACAGTAAAACACCCAATTGAAGAGAACCGTAAATGTCAGAATTAAACAAATACAGCAAGCGCATCACTCAGGATGAGGGCCAGCCCGGCGCCCAGGCCATGCTCTACGGCATAGGGCTGAGCGATGAAGACATGAAGAAAGCTCAGGTGGGCATTGCAAGTACCGGCTGGGAAGGCAACACCTGCAACATGCACCTCAACGGCCTGGCCGCCCAGATCAAGGCTGGCGTAAACGAACAGGACCTGGTAGGATTGATCTTTCACACCATCGGCGTAAGCGACGGCATGAGCATGGGCACTTCCGGCATGCGGTTTTCGCTGCCCTCCCGCGACATCATTGCCGATTCCATCGAAACGGTAGTTTCTGCCCAGTGGTACGATGCCGTGGTGACGGTGGTTGGCTGTGATAAGAACATGCCCGGCGCCATGATGGCCCTCGGGCGCCTCAACCGGCCCGCCATCCTGGTATACGGAGGCACCATCAGCCCCGGTTGCCACAACGATAAGGTACTCGATATCGTCTCCGCCTTTGAAGCATTCGGGCAGCGGCTTGCCGGGAAAATAGAACCGGAAGAATTTAAGGCCGTGGTCAGGAACGCCTGCCCCGGGCCCGGCGCCTGCGGCGGGATGTACACAGCCAATACCATGGCCTCGGCCATCGAAGCCCTGGGCATGAGCCTGCCGTTCAACTCTTCTTACCCAGCTAATAGTAAAGAAAAAGGCGAAGAAACCGCCCGCGTGGGCGCTGCCATACGGCAGTTGCTGGAAAAGGACATCAAGCCCCGGGACATCATGACGCGCGAGGCCTTCGAAAATGCCCTGCGCCTGATCATCGTGCTGGGAGGCTCCACCAATGCCGTACTGCATATGATCGCTATGGCCAAATCGGTAGGTGTACCGCTCACTATTGACGACTTCCAGTATTTCAGCGACCGTACGCCCTTCCTGGCTGACCTGAAGCCGAGCGGGCGCTACGTCATGGAAGACCTTTTTAATGTAGGAGGCGTACCAGCTGTTATGAAAACCATGCTGGAGGCCGGCTATCTGCACGGCGACTGCCTGACCGTTACCGGAAAAACCATCGCGGAGAACCTGGCGGAATTACCTGGCCTGAAAGAAGGGCAGGACATCATCCGCCCCTGGGATCAGCCCATCAAGCCTACCGGCCATCTGCAGATCCTCTACGGCAACCTGGCTGAACAGGGCGCTGTGGCCAAGATCACGGGCAAGGAAGGAGAAATCTTTACCGGCAGCGCCCGGGTGTTCGACGGTGAAGACGCAGCCAATGCCGCCATCAGCAATAAGGAGATCAAGGCCGGCGATGTGGTGGTCATCCGCTACAGCGGCCCCAGAGGCGCCCCCGGCATGCCGGAGATGCTCAAGCCGACTTCCGCCATCATGGGCGAAGGGCTGGGCAAGGAAGTAGCCCTGATCACCGACGGGCGCTTCTCGGGAGGCACCCACGGCTTCGTCGTCGGGCATATCAGCCCGGAAGCCCAGGAGGGCGGCCTGATCGCCCTGCTGCGCGATGGGGATAAGATCACCATAGATGCCGTCAATA
>CAYVVK010000049.1:0-17216 GCA_964454855.1 uncultured Phaeodactylibacter sp.
GTTCGGGGTTGGCGGGGTCGAAGTAGGGGCCAGCCTCCATAACGGCAATCTCTAAGCCGGCTTCAGAGAGGATCTTCGCCGCCATGCCGCCTCCGGCGCCGGAGCCGACGATGACGGCATCGTAGGTTTTTGCTGATTTTCCGATTTGCATTGAACTGATTTTATTCCGGCATAAGGTAGAAAAAAACCGGGATAGAATGGCAAGGATAGGCCAAACCGATTGCCGGAAGGTTTATATCCTGTCATCCTGTCCCTATTCGTACATCTCCTCCGGCCCTGTCCTTTCCAGTTCCACCAGAAAATGGCCGACCTTTTCCGTCACCATTTCCAGGAAGGCCCTGCCTTTTTCTGCAGAGGATTTCGCCGGATCTCCGACGCCAGTATCCTCCGTCACCTTCGTCCAGTGGCGCTGTGCGGCCACCCATCCTTCCTTATACCCTTTAAAGCGGTAACTCTTTCCTTTACCTGGCCCGGCTTCTTCCAGGGGCCGCACCAGTTCCGGCCGGAGGTGCATGATGATGCTGGTTTCCAGCTCGCCTGCATGGTCGCCGGGTTCATCGAAGTAGTCCTTTGCGTTACCTACCCGCCAGAAGTCGACGCTGCAGGCAAACATATCCGGGAAGTCGATAGCCAGCTCCCGGATCATCGTCTTGAAGTTGTTCCCGCCGTGGCCGTTGAGGATGACGAACTTGCGGATGCCGTGGCGCAGCAGCACATCCACCACGTCTTTGAGAATAGCATACTGCGTGCTCGGATTCAGGTTCATGCACAAGTCTACATCCAGCTGGCCGGTATTCACACCGAAGGGGATGCCGGGCAGCACGATCACCTTCGCCCCCTGCTCCCAGGCCTTGCGCGCGGATTCGGCCGCCACGTACTGCGATTCAAAATTGTCGGTAGCGTAGGGCAGGTGATAATTATGCGCTTCGGTAGCACCCCAGGGCAGGACGGCTAACTGATAATCCGTGTCTTTGACGGTTTTCCAGTTGGTTTCGGCGAGAATGTAAGGACGAGCTTCCATGAGAGTTGATTGATTGCCGCTCGGCGGCTAAAGCCCGCCCAGCGGCTGGTTAATCAATACGGCAAATTAAGAAACATCATCCTACCCTGACAATAAATAAGGAGCAAGATCAAAATTTTTCTCCCAAAAGGTTACACCACTCTGGATACCGATTCATAATAATAAGTGGTTCAAGTTGCGGGTAAGAAAGCGCGGCCGTAAAAAAGTGGTGGATCATCCTTCTCCAGGAGCGGGACATTCACCAGAGGCCAACCGCAAAAGCCCGGAGCACAATCATGACGACTGGCTGCCGGGGATGATCCGCCACTAGTGCAGTCGGCAGTAAATAGTTGACAGTCGGCAGTCAAAATAATCAACGGGTTATCAATCTATTATAACACCAACTACCTGTCAATTAATTAACTCCCAAAGCACTAGTGAGTAGTTTTTTCATTACCGGTTTAGATGTATTACGCTAAAGGGATTTAGATCTCCCTCTGAGGGTGGGGTACTGTTCATGGATCACAGTACTCCGCCTTACATTTTTATCACTTCTCAATCCTTTCCCCGGTATGCAGGCGAAGAACCCGCCCTTCCAATTCCGGCGGCCCTGGGCAGAATACCAGGCTATAAAAAATAAGCTGCAAAAGAAACTGAACGATCAAAAACCGGTGCAATGAATTACCTTTTTCCTATTCTGATGCTATTGCTGTCATTAAGTGCCGATGGGCCGGCGCCTAAAGAAGAACGGCCCAATATCCTCTGGATCGTCAGCGAAGACAACAGCCCTTTCCTCGGCTGCTACGGCGACACATTCGCCACCACCCCCAATATCGACCGCCTGGCGGCCGACGCCATGGTGTTCGGCCAGGCCTTCACCAGCGCCCCCGTCTGCGCCCCTACCCGTTTCACGCTCATCACCGGCACCTACGCCAGCGCCATGGGCACGGCGGGTATGCGCTCCAATTATCCCATACCCGGCCAAATCCGCTTTTTTCCCCACTATCTGCAGGAAAAAGGCTATTACTGCACCAATAACAGCAAGAAGGATTACAATACCATCGACCAGCCGGAAGCCTGGCACGAATCCAGCAATAAAGCCCATTACAGCAACCGCCCCAAGGGCAGCCCCTTTTTCCATGTGATGAACTTCGGCAGGTCGCACGAAGGGCAGCTGCACACCCGCATGGAGAACCTGCATCACGATCCGGACAAGGTGCCTCTCCCTCCCTACCATCCCGACACCCGGGAAGTACGGCTCGACTGGGCCCAGTACTATGACTTACTCATGGAAATGGACCAGCATGTCGGAGAGGTGATCGATAAGCTGAAAAAAGACGGCCTGTACGAAGAGACCATCATTTTTTACTACAGCGACCATGGCGGCGCTCTACCTCGCGGCAAACGGTTTCTGTACGAATCCGGCACCCGGGTGCCGCTGGTCGTCAGAGTGCCGGAGAAATACCAGCACCTCTTTCCCGGCTATAAGGCCGGTGGCCGGACAGATCAGCTGGTGAGTTTTGTGGATTTTGCACCTACCGTGCTTTCCCTGGCCGGCATCGAACCGCCGGAATATATGATGGGTAAAGCTTTCCTCGGGCCACATGCCAGCCGAGGCGATGAACCCGTCTTCAACTTCCGGGAGCGCATGGACGCCAAGTTCGACTTGGGGCGCAGCGTACGCACCGATCGTTATCGCTATATTTTTAACTTCATGCCCTACCGCCCCCGCGGCCAGCACAACGAATACCAATGGAAGGCAGCCTCTCAGCGCTCCTGGGAAGAAGCCTGCCGGAACAACCGCTGCAATCCGGTGCAACACCGTTTCTGGGAGCCCAAGGCCACCGAGGAGCTGTACCTGCCAGGGGAAGACCCACACAACATTAACAACCTGGCGGAACATCCCGAGTATCAGGCAGTAAAGGACAGCCTTTCCGGGCTGTTGGCCAATTGGATGATCGAAACCAGAGACCTGGGGCTCCTCCCTGAAGTCATGAGGCAAGGAGAAAATAATGTCCGCTGGCGGGAAAAGATACAGCGGGAAGATTACCCCTATGCCGAACTGCTGGCCGTGGCGCAACGCGCCGCCGAATGGGAGCCAGCGCCGGTAGAAACCTTACGCAAATGGCTGCAGCGGGAAGAAGAGTTTCAGTACTGGGCCCTGGCCGCTATCCGGTCCAGCCCCAGCCACGAACAGCGGGCGCTGCTGCCCCTTATCGATAAAGTAAGCCGGGAAAACAAGGCCGCCGCCATAGCCTCCATCGGCGCCTACTACCAGCTCGGCGAGCGGGAAAAGGCGATTGGGCAATTCCGCAGGCTACTCGAAGACGAGGAGATGATGGTGCGCAACACCGCCCTCGACCAGGCGATGATCTTTACTGCCGACGAGCTCAAAACCTTTGAAGCGGAACTGAAGGGCATTGCCGGAAAGGACGGCAGAAAGCGGGGCTATGACATTCGGCTGGCGGATTATTTGCTGAGCAGGATAGGCCAATAAATACACTTGAATTTGAAGGATTTGACTATTGCTACTTTGTCCATTTAGGTAAGCTACACTTGCCATGAGAAAGATAAGCCGCAGGATTATTTATACCTATGAATCGCATATTTCTCTTCACTCTGATCTTTTTGTTCAGCCAGAGCTTTGGGCTAAATGCTCAAAAGAAACGCTATGACATCGTCATCTACGGCTGCACCTCCGCAGGTATTGCCGCGGCGGTACAGGCCAGCAAAATGGGCAAGTCGGTGGTAGTCGTCGGGCCGGACGAGCATTTGGGCGGCCTGACCGCCGGTGGACTGGGCTGGACCGATTCCGGAAAAAAGGAAGTCATCGGTGGCTTTGCCCGTTCTTTTTATCAGCGGGTAAAGGCGCATTATGACAAGCCCGAGGCCTGGAAACACCAAAAGGCAGAAGAATACAGCCGCTACCGCCCGGACGAGGATGCCATGTGGGTCTTTGAGCCGCATGTGGCGGAAGCCGCCTATGAGGCCATTATCGCTGAGCATGAGATACCCGTATTTCGGGACCGCTGGCTGGACCGGGAGAAAGGGGTAAAAAAACGAGGCAAACGCATCCGCTCCATCAGGATGCTCAATGGGGAAACCTACTCCGGGAAGGTTTTTATCGACGCCACCTACGAAGGCGACCTCATGGCCGCCGCCGGCATTTCCTATACCGTCGGCAGAGAGAGCAATGACACCTACGGGGAAACCCTTAATGGCGTACAAAAGGCCAATGCCGTCAGCCACCAATTTGATTATCCCGTCAGCCCCTACCGTATATCCGATGATCCCAATAGCGGCCTGCTTCCCAATATCCACGGCGAAGATCCCGGTGAAGAAGGACAGGGCGACCAGCGCGTACAGGCTTATAATTTCCGGATGTGCCTGACGACGGCCGAAGAGAATCAGGTGCCTTTTCCCAAACCGGCTAACTACGACCCGCTGAACTACGAACTGCTCGGTCGCTACCTGGATAAAGGCTGGAGGGGCGTGTGGAATAAATTCGACCCGGCGCCCAACAAAAAGACCGACACCAACAACCACGGCGCTTTTTCCACGGACTACATCGGCAAGAACTACGCCTACCCGGAGGCTTCCTACGAAGAACGCCGGGCCATCATCAAGGATCACGAAGACTACCAGAAAGGCCTGATGTGGTTCCTGAGCTACGACCCACGGGTGCCCGAAGACGTGCGGGAGCGCATGAGCAGCTGGGGTCTGGCCAAGGATGAATTCACCGACAACGGCCACTGGCCCCACCAGATCTACGTGCGCGAGGCCCGGCGGATGGTAAGCGATTTTGTGATGACGGAAAACCACCTTACCCAAAAGATCGAGACGCCGGCCCCGATAGGAATGGGCTCTTACAATATGGATTCCCACAATGTACAACGCTATGTGGACGAGAACGGCCATGCCCGCAACGAAGGCGACATACAGGTCAACCCCGGCGACCCCTACCCCATCAGCTACCGGGCCATCGTTCCTAAAGCACGGGAAGCCACCAACCTGATCGTACCGGTATGCCTGTCTTCTTCACACATCGCTTACGGTTCCATACGCATGGAGCCGGTTTTTATGATCCTCGGGCAGTCGGCGGCAACGGCGGCGGCACTGGCCATCGAGCACAAGAGCAGCGTGCAGGAGGTGGATTACGCACAACTCAGGGAACGGTTGCTGGACGAAGCACAGGTGCTGGAGTATCAGAACGACTGAAGTTAGTTTTCTTCCAGGCCATGCACCCGTTTTTCTACCTTCGCTCGCGAGCCCGTACGGGCGATGCGGCTTCTTCCGAGCCTGCCTGCGCTGATACTTCGGCAGGCAGGCCTCCGACTCGACTAAATATGAGCCACTCAACAGCCTTTATTACTTCTATTATGAAGAGGGAGCCTTTTATAAGGCCAATGGTGAAAAGATCAGGGACATCGGCGAATCCAGCGGCAGCTCCTTTTTCACCTTTGCCCCGGCCTGGGGCATGAACAACGGCCTGGTCGATCAGAAGTACCGCCCACAGGTAGAGAAGGCCTGGACGGCCCACTGTAATAATGTCGATGCCGAAGGGCGGCTGGGCTTTGTACAGCAGGTGGCCGGCGGCCCCTACCATTTAAAATTATTTTCCCTAGCTTTGTTATTGACCAGACTGAGGAGTGACTATGGGAAGAGGCGTAATCATGACCATCCTGTTTTTACCGGTTCTCACCTTCTGCCTCAATGGGCAGAGCAGCAACCTTTGGGCACCTTTTATCAAATCTTTCCCCAAGACAGTGTACGGAGCCGGCATTAACAATCAGGACATCATTCAGGATGAACGAGGGGTGCTTTACTTTGCCAACAACGGAGGCATGCTGGCCTTTTACGGGAACAAATGGAAGTGCTATCCCCTGGCAAACAAAACGGTGGTGCGCGCGCTGGCGCTTTGCCCAAGCGGCATCATTTATGCAGGGGGGCAGAACGAACTGGGGTACTTTGCGCCCAACCAGGAGGGAGAATGGGCCTATCATTCTCTGCGGGATTCCGTTCCGGAAGAGCACCGCAATTTCGACGATGTATGGGATATCGAGATCACCCGGGAAGGCGTCTTTTTCCGGGCCTCGGGAAAAATATTCCAGCTGCAGAGCGGCCGCTTCCGGGTTTTTTCCTTTGACGGCCCGGTTAGTTTCCTCGGTACTGTCGGGACGGATATTTTCATCCAGGCCATCGGCCAGGGTATCCTTCAGTATCAGGACGGAAGTTTTGTAGAGATGCCCGCCACTGCCCGCTTGAAAAATGAGCTGGTCACCGCCATGCTGCCTTTTCGGGACAGGCAGCTGCTGATAGCCAGCCTGAAGCGCGGCCTTTTTGTGTGGGACGGGCATGCGCTCAACCGCTGGGAACAAAGCCCGAACGATTTCCTTTCCGGCAACCAGGTGCGCTGCGCCGCATTACTTCCGGACAGCAGCATAGCCCTGGGCACCACCCTGAACGGCTTGCTCATCATCGATAAACAGGGGCGGCCCACCCAGCACCTGAGCCGGCAGAACGGCCTGCTGAGCAATACGGTAGTTGACCTCCTGGTTGATAAAAACCGCCATTTGTGGCTCGCCCTGGAGGGCGGGATCAACTATTTGCTGACCGATTCTCCTTTTCGTTCCATTTTCCCGGATATGGGCCTGGAGGGCATTCCCTTCGGTGTACAGATCTTCGGCGGCCGGATCTATTTCGCCACTTCAAATGGCATCTATTACACGGATTGGAATGAAGGCTATGGAGAAAGCGGTAAAATAAATATTTCCCTGGTGGAAAATTCCCAGGGACAGGTGTGGAGCCTCAATGCAGTAGGCGGTGAATTGCTGGCCGGCCACCACGACGGAGACTTCACCATTCAGTCGGGTAAAGCATCCCGCCTTTCAACAAACCGGGGGTTCTGGCTTTTTGACACCCTGGCGGGGCATCCGGATCACATGATAGGAGGAGGCTATGACGGCCTGCACCTCTACCGGAAACAGGAGGGGCAGTGGCGGTGGGTAAAAAAATTTTCCGAACTCCAGGCCTCCAGCCGTTTTATGGCACAGGATAACCGGGGCTATATTTGGATATCCCACCCCTACAAGGGAGTATACCAGGCCAAGCTGGACGATAAACTGGAAAAGGCGGAGGTGCGAAAGATGGGAATGCCGGAGGGCTTGCCCTCAAACGTCAAAAACCACGTATTTAAAGTTGGCGGAGAAGTGTTGATATGTGCAGAACAGGGCGTCTACTACTACGACTACCCCTCCGGCAGCTTCAAAGCCCATAGCGAATACAACAGGATATTTGGCACTGATGTAAAAGTCAGGCGCTTATTCGAATCCCCCGCCGGCGACGTGTGGTATGTCACAGAGCAGGAAGTAGGCGTGCTGGAAGTACAGGAAAAAAGCCTCCACAAAGAGGTCCGCAAAAGAGACTTTCCCGAACTCAGAAAGAAACTGATCGGAGGTTTCGAGTTCATCTATCCGGCAGGGCCCCGGCATGTATTTTTTGCCACCGAAGATGGCTTCATACTCCTCGACCCTTCCAAACCCTCAGAACAGCACTGGCCCTTTTCCGTACTGCTGGATGAAGTCATCATAACGGGAAATAAGGACAGCCTGCGCTTCCATGGTGTTTTCTTTGAGAATGGAAAAGTGGCGTTTCACCAGCCGGATTCCTGGAAGCCGGAACTGCCTCACTATATGAATGCCCTGTATTTTTCCTTCTCCGCTGCTGATTTTGCCAATCCCAACCAGGCGCAGTACCGTTTCTTTCTGCAGGGTTTTGAGGAGGAATGGGCCGATTGGAGCCTGAAAAACAACAAGGAATACTCCAATCTCAGCCCGGGAAAGTACACCTTCAAAGTACAGGCCAAGAACATCAACGGCCTGGAAAGCGCCCCCGCCTCCTATCAGTTCGTCATCCGCCCTCCCTGGTACGCCTCTCCTGCCGCATACTGGGCTTATGGCCTGTTCGCCTTCACCCTGCTGCTTCTGGCCTTCTGGCTGCCTCAACGTAAATACCTTAGAGAGAAAAACCGGCTTCACTCCGAACAGAAACGCCTGATCAGCGAGCATCAGCGCGCCATCGAGCAATCCGAGCAGGAAAAAATGAAACTCAAGAACGAGAAACTACTCATCGAGATCGAACACAAGAACAGGGAACTGGTATCCACCGCACTCAATGTGGTGGAAAAAAAGGACATCCTCTCCAATATGGCGCAGGAACTGTCCAGGATACACAAAAACTGCCCCGACCCTGATACCAAAAGAAAGATCGGGCATATCCTCAACAAATTCGACCACGAAAAGCAGTTTGACGAAGACTGGAAACAGTTCATGTATCACTTCGAGCAGGTGCACGAGGATTTTTTTCAACGCCTGCACCAGAAACACCCCGAGCTCACGGCCCGCGACCATAAACTCTGCGCCTACCTGCGGCTGAACCTTTCTACGAAAGAAATTGCCTCCATTTTGAACATCACCGTACGCAGCGCCGAGGTCAGCCGCTACCGGCTCCGGAAAAAGCTGGGCCTGGAATCCGATGACAGCCTCAATGACTACCTGATGTCATTCTAAAATGAAATTGCCGGGATGTTGTGGTTTTGTTGTGGTGGTTTTACTGAATCTTCCATTCATGTTGTGGTTATTTTGGGTATGCTCACCTTTTTTACCCGCTCTTTAACCCTAATTTTGTTTTAGCTCAATTCGCACACCCAAATTTTATTGGATAAATACGCCATACTCCAATTTTCAATTTCAAAAAGTGTAGCATCCGTTTTATGAAAGAGAGGACACTCATTCCCTGTTTTGTATTGGCGATCACGCTCTGTTGTTGTGGAGGCGCCAGGCAACTGCAAGAACATCCCCCGCCCTCTCCTTACGAAGGCATGGCCCTGGCCTGGAGTGATGAATTTAACGGCAGAGAACTAAACGAAGAAAGCTGGAACTATGAGATCGGAGACGGCTGCCCAAGAATATGCGGCTGGGGCAACAACCAACTACAGTACTACACCCGGGAAAACACCCGGCTGAAGGATGGTAGACTCATCATCACCGCCCGCGAAGAATCAAAAGAGGGATATCATTACACTTCTTCCCGTATACAGACGGCAGGAAAGCGGATGTTTAAATTCGGAAGGATCGACATACGGGCGAAACTCCCCGAAGGCAAGGGCATCTGGCCCGCCCTTTGGATGCTGGGCGCTTCAAGGTATACCGTCGGCTGGCCGGCCTGTGGCGAGATCGACATTATGGAACTGGCAGGCAATATTCCCGATCAGGTCCAGGGTTCGGCACACTATAAGGGGCCGGAAGGGCTACAGTCCAGTAAAAACCTCTATACCCTGCCGGAAGGTACTTTCGCCAATGGCTTTCATGTTTTTTCCCTGCACTGGCAAAAAGATAAGATAGAATGGCTGGTAGATGGGAAAAAATTCCATGAAGTAAGCCGGGATGGCATAGAAGCGGCCGAATATCCCTTCGATGAAGAATTCTATTTCATTTTCAACCTCGCCGTGGGCGGCAACTGGAGGTCGGGAAACCCGAACGGCTCTACTTCCTTTCCACAGCGAATGGAGGTGGATTACATCCGGGTATATCAGGAAAAGCAAGCATTAACTGAATGAAAAGGATATGATACTGAAAGCGACTTTTACCTCCCTTCTTTTCTTTGCGCTGGCCCTGACTGCCAATGGCCAGATCACCGTCACCGGCCAGGTGAAAGATGCGACAGGAGAACCACTGGCAGGCGTCAATATCATGGAAGAAGGCACTTCCAATGGCACCATCACCGATCTGGATGGCCACTTCAGCCTTATGGTGTCGGATGAATCCTCGGTGCTGGAGTTTTCCTACATCGGCTATCAGCTCCAGCAAATCACCGTGGGCAGCAAGCGAAAACTGTCTGTCACCTTACAGGAATCGGCGGAGATGCTGGAAGAGGTCGTTGTAGTAGGCTATGGCACTCAGAAAAAAAGTGACCTGGTCAGCTCCGTAGCAGTGATCGATGTGGAAGACGCCACCCGGATACCAACCACAAATGTGGCGGAGATGCTCCGCGGCAGGTCAGCCGGCGTACAGGTCACACTGGAAGACCCGCGGCCGGGCGGCAATTCCAGCATACTGATCCGGGGCCGCGGCTCTCTGCTGGGCGGCAACGCCCCGCTGTTCATCGTCGATGGAGTGCCTGCCGACAACATCAACGGGATCAACCCCGAGGACGTGAAATCCATTGAAGTCCTGAAAGATGCTTCCGCTCAGGCCATTTACGGCGCGCGGGCGTCCAACGGCGTCATCCTTGTCACCACCAAGCGGGGCAGCGCCGATGCCTTTAAAGTGTCCTATCACGGCTACTACGGAGAACAGGCCCTGGCCAAAAATTTCGGCCTGTACAGCGGCGAGGAATGGGCGCAGCTGCGGCGGGAAGCCTTCCGCACAGACAACCTCAATGATGAATACGAGCCGGAAGATTTTGTTTTCACGCCCCTGCAACAGGAAGTGATGGCAGCAGGCGAATCTGTAGACTGGGAAGAAACGGTCATGCGCAATGCCATACAGCAAAACCACTCCATCTCTCTTTCCGGAGGCGGGGAGCTGACCAACCTTTATGCCAGTTTCGGGTTTTTCGACCAGAACGGCATCGTGCCGGGCTCCGGGTATAAAAGGGGAACGGCCCGCTTCAACATCGACCGCAAAGTATCGGACCAGCTGAAATTCGGCGCCAATATTTACCTGCTCACCGACCGCCAGGATATGGAGACCGATGCTTACCTGCGGTTCATTACCCTACAGCCTCTCGCCCGGGTGAGGGATGAGCAGGGCGAACTCTTGCGCTTCCCCACCGGCGAACCTAATTTCACCAACCCACTGTGGGACCTGCGCGAATCGGAGGAAGACCGCAAGGCCAATGAGTACAACCTCACTTTTTTCGGGGAATTTGAGATCTTCAAAAACTTCAGATACAAACTCAACACCTACTTCAGCCGCCGAAACCGCACGGGAGGCTCCTATCAAACCAGCCTCCATTCCCGTTCCTTTGCCGAAGGCGGCAGGGCGGAACTGTTCAGCGACATCCGGGAAGAGTACATGGTGGAAAACATCTTCGATTACGAAACGTCCCTCGCCAGCAAACACCAGTTCGACGCCACCTTCATGCAGAGCATCAACGAACGTTCTTATAACAACGTCAATACCACCGCCACCGACTTTCCCAACGACCTGCTGGGATATAACGGCATCGCTTCTGCCTCTACCATTCTGCCGGTAAGCCGCACCGCCTGGGACCGTCTGCTGCTCTCCTATCTCGGGCGCCTGCGGTTCAATTTCTCCGATAAATACCTGCTGACGGCCACCGCCCGCCTGGATGGCTCCTCGGTTTTCGCTCCGAATAACAAATGGGGCTTCTTCCCCTCGGTCGCCCTGGGTTGGAAGGCCCATCAGGAACCCTTTATCGCCGCGCTCGACTTTGTGAACGAGTTCAAACTTCGCGCTTCCTACGGCTCCATCGGCAATGAGGCCATCCAACCCTATCAGACCCTGGGGCTGGCCTCACCCGAAAACTACCTCTTCGGGGGGCAGGCCGCCGGCGGCTATCAGGCCGGTTCGTCCCTCTTCAACCCGGATCTGAGATGGGAGACCTCCACCACCCTGAACCTCGGCCTGGATTTCGGCCTGTTCAAGAACTTCCTGGTCGGTAACTTCGAATTCTACAATACCGAAACGGCCGACCTGCTGGTGGACCGCACCACGCCGGGCGGCACCGGATACAGCACCATTATTTCCAATATCGGCCGCGTGCGAAACCGCGGCGTAGAGCTCAGCCTCACGGCCAACCTGCTGCGCACCCCCAGCCTGGACTGGTCATTGACTACCGCCCTGACGCGGAACGTCAATACCATACTCGAGCTGTTCGGGGAAGTAGATGAACTGGGCAACCCCCTGGATGACATCTCCCGAAACCGCTTCATCGGCCAGCCCATTAATGTGATTTTCCAATACCAGTACGATGGCATATGGCAAAGCGAAGAGGAAATTGCCGGCTCCCACATGCCCGATGCCGAACCCGGCAGGATCAGGGTTAAAGACATCGACGGCGACGGCGCCGCCACGCCTGATGACCGCGTCATCATCCAGGCCGACCCCGACTGGTACGGCAACTTTTCCACCAGCCTGAGCTTCCGCGGTATTGAGCTCTTCGCTGACCTGTACGTCGTACAGGGCGCCACCCGCACCAACAGCTTCCTCGCGGATTTCAACTCGGGAGGCACCTTGCAGGGCGTTCTCAACGGTGTAAAGGTAGACTACTGGCTGCCTGAGGCCCCGGATGGAAGGTTTCCCCGCCCCCGCAGGAGCGAAGCCGACCGCTTCATCTGGTCGGCTGCCGTGCAGGACGCCTCCTACGTCCGGCTTCGGACACTCTCGCTGGCCTATCAATTGCCTCAGAAATGGACGGAAAAGATCGGCATTTCTAACCTGACAGTATACGGTACCGGCACCAACCTGTGGACGCAGACTGAATTTCTGTCTTACAGCCCCGAAGTGAACATAGGCCGCTATCCCGACGGCAGGACACTCCTCTTCGGGCTCAAGATCTCTAATTAACCGGCCGGCAAAATCCTTATATTTATGAAAGCGCTACGTCTTATTTTGTTAGTTTTTTTCCTGGCCGGATGCCAGAACCTGCTGGAGGAAGAACCACTGACCGATGTATCCATTGACTTTCTCTACAACGACCCGGAAGGCATCAAAACCGGGGTCGTCGGCCTGTACAGCCTGAACCGGGACATTTATTCGATCGGCCCCAACGAGAATGCCACCAGCCTGTGGGCCTACGCCCAGCACGACCTGGTACTGCCCCGCGCCGGCTACATCTCCGTCATCGGGGAATTCGAAAGCAGCGCCATGTCAGTAGATGCGTATGGATCCACCTTTCTGCAGCGCATATGGCGGCACCATTACAAGGTCATCGACCGGGCCAACGCCCTGATCGCTGCGGCCGAGAAGGTCGAAGGAATGGAAGAGAGCGCCCGGCTGAAAGCCATTGGCGAGGCCCGCCTTTTCCGGGCGCATTCCCTGTTCATGCTGTGGCGGATGTTCCACAATGTGTATGTAAAAACAGAGCCGACCACACCCGAAAACGTTTTCGAGCGGGTACAGGCCCCTTCTTCCAGGGAAGAGATATTCGCCCAGTTACACGAAGATTTCGATTTCGCCATTGCCCATCTGCCATGGACGGACGCGCCGGGGCGCATGGCCCAGGCCCTGGCCCGCCACCTCAAGGCGAAGGCCGCCCTCTGGGAAGAAGACTGGCAGACGGCAGCCGAACAGGCCGAGGCCGTGATCAACAGCGGCTTCTACAGCCTGCTCCCCAATCCGGCCAGTGTGTTTTCCGGTGGCCGCAATTCGGAAGAAGCCCTCTTCGTCATACAACTGGCGGAAGGCGTGGCCGGCGGCGGCCCGGGCAACCTCATTCCCGCCAATTTCATGACGAGGTACAACAACGTGGAGGGCGCGGAATACAGCCTGGAACAGGGAGGCCGGGGTTTCGGCTTCATCTATCCCAATGAGTACCTGATGAGCCTTTATGATTTCTTCGATAAGCGGCTAAGCGCTTATTACATCACCAAATTCTACTACAATGACGAGGCAAATCTGCCGGAAGGCGTAGAGCTGGGCGAGCAGATCGTCATTCCCAAAACCGGGCAAACCCAGAGCATTTACTACGAACGGATACACCCGTCCTGCAAAAAATATTTCGACGATGACATTCCGCCTGAAGCGGCAGTAAGCTATAAGAACCTCCTCATCTACCGGCTTGCGGAAACCCACATCGTCGGCGCCGAGGCCTACATGAGAATGGGCAACCAGGGCAAGGCGCTGGAACTGATCAACCCCCTGCGCGCCCGGGCGGAGGTGCCCCCCATTTTCAATCTGACGGAACTGGAGCTGATGAAAGAACACGCCCGGGAACTGGCCTTCGAAGGGCACCGCTTCTTTTTCCTGAAGCGCATCGGAAAATTGTATGAGCAGGTACAACGCTTCTCCGGCGATGATGACTTTGCCAACCTGGGCAGGGCCAACATACGGCCGCATATGGTGAACCTGCCCATTCCACAGGCAGAACTGGACCTGCTGGGGCCCAATTACCCTCAGAATGAAGGGTATTGAACTTCCAGCTGTGAGAATAGAGCTTAGTATTTGTCCAAAAATAACATTCATTAAAACTTCAAGCCATGACAAAAAGAGTCCTACTATTTTTTACCTTAATATTTGCTGTTGCTTCCACTGGTTTCGGCCAAACCACGGAAGTGATAACAGACTGGGAAACCGTCAGCCTGGATATCGGCGGTTCCTTCTCGAACGGCCATTTTGGAGACAGTACTTTCCTGATGGTCGGAAACCCAAACCCCTCCGGCATCAACACGAGTGCAAATGTCCACCTGTGGATGAAGGCCAATGACGCGGCTGCCTGGGGCGGGTTTTACATCGACCTGCCGGAACCACTCGACCTCAGCGGCGCCGCCGGAGAGCTTTGCTTCAGCGTACATGCCGACTATGCCTGTGTGATCCGGTTGAAGATCGAAATGTCCAATGATGAAGGCCCGGACGCCAGCTTCAACCTGGATTATACCACGCCCGGCGAGTGGCAGCAACTTTGCTACGACCTGCTGGGGCCCGACCTCGACGGCAATGCCGGCCTCACGGCGGGCCACTCCTACACCCGTATCGCTATTTTTCCCGACCGCGGCGGGGTACCTGCCGAAGATTCCCCTTTCTACTTTGACGACTTCGTCAAAACCACGGGCGGCGATGCAGATGCTGCAGTGATCGCCAATTATGAACCAGGAGGCATTACGGTACCCATGGGAGGCTCCTTCGGCAACGGAGACTACGGCTCCGATCTCTTTGACGTAGTACCCAACCCCTCCCAGGATGCCGTCAACTCCAGCAGCCTGGCGCAAGAGTGGTGTAAGGCCGACAACGCCAATACCTGGGGTGGCTGGTTTGTGGACGTTGACACGATCGACTTCACCGGCACCAAAGCTTCCGTCTGTGTGTCCATCTATGCGGAGGAAGCGGGCCTGCTGCTCCTCAAACTGGAAGGTTCCGCTACCGGCCCCGATGTGCGGATTCAGCAGGATTACACCACCCCAGGCGAATGGCAGGAACTCTGCTTTGATTTTTCACAGCCGGATATCGACGGCTTCGAGGCCCTGGGCCACCTGTATCACCGCATTACTTTCTTCCCGGATTTCGGCTCGGTGCCGCCGGCCGATAAATGCTATCACTTCGATAACATCTACAAGATCACCAACGGAGGCGGAGTAGCGCTGGAGGTACTGGGCAACATCATCCAAAGCAGCCCGGACCACACCATCCTTACCAACCTGATCAATGCCGCTGACCTCTGGGGTGAGATTAACGCCAATGGCGTGACTGTTTTTGCGCCCACCGACGATGCGATAAATGCCCTGCCCCCTGATGTAGTGGAAGACCTTAGCAATAATGTCGGCAACAGCCTCTACAATGTCCTGCTGCACCATATCACCTACGACTCTCTTCCGGCGAACTTCCTTACGCAGGACATGCACATCATTACCCGCAACGGGCAGGATGCGGTAGTGACAGCTGCCAACCAGGTGGATGGAGCGAATATTACCACGCCCGACGTCCTCGGCGTCAATGGCATCCTCCACGTCGTGGATGCAGTCATGATGCCCATGGCAGACCCGCCCGCCTATATGTACGCCGATTACGAAAGCCCGGAGCTTTCTCCGTTCTGGACCTATTTCAACACCAATTCGAATACTTCCTTCGCCCCGGTGGCCAATCCTGCGCCCGGAGGGATCAATACCAGCGATAAGGTAGGTATATTCATCAAATATCCGGGTGGAGCAGCCTGGCAGGGCATGCATGCCAATCCGGCCCGCCCCCTGAATCTGATCAACGACATGACGGAAGTCTGCTTCAAAGTCCTCTACGGCCAAGTGGGGACCATGCGCCTGAAAGTGGAACAACCGGTTACCGGCGGCCCTATCGGTACCTTCGAAACCGATGTGACGGCCGCCAACGAATGGCAGGAGGTTTGCTTTGGCCTCACGCAAGAGATGATAGAAGGCGGATTTGCGCTCGGCCATATCTACAACCGAATGACCGTCTTCTTCGACCGCACTTCTCCCGTACCGGAGCAGGAGGTTGCCTACTACTTTGACGATATCGTTCAGAAGAACACCATAGTGGGAACCAGGGACATCACCCGCATGGAAGGTTTCCGTTTCTATCCCAACCCGGCTTCCGACTGGGTCACTGTAGAATCTGAAACGCCCATCTTCAGCGCTTTTGTCTACGATATTGCCGGCAGGCAGCTGCTGCGTGCCCTTAATCCCGTAGAGGCCCCCATTAATGTGTCTTCCCTGAACAAAGGGATGTACTTCATTCAATTCCGGGACGCTTCCAACCATCCCCTCGGGACGGTGAAATTCGTGAAGCAGTAAGTAAGTTCAGCTACTTATAGAGGCTGTCTCTTTACCTTTGAGACGGCCTCTTTTTTATTCTTTCTGAAAAACCCGGATGTAGTCCACCTCCATTTTCTGGGGAAAAACCGTACTTTCATCGGGATCGCCATCGTAATGGCCCCCTACTGCCACGTTCAACAGAAAATAGAATTCCTTTTGAAAAGGGTTGGGGCCGCCGCCGAGTTTCAGCTCTTCGAAGCGCTCCTCATTATATTTCTGCCCGTTGACATACCAGGCAATGTGTGCTTCATCCCATACGATGGAAAACACGTGAAATTCTTCGCCAAAGGTTTTCCCAAAATAGGAATAGCACCGGGCGCCGGTATTCTCATGGTTCCCCTGTGCATTGGCATAATGCAGGGTTCCACATACCCGGGAAGGGTTGGAGCCCCTCATTTCCATGATATCGATCTCTCCGCATTCCGGCCAGCCGGCCTCTTCCCGGTTGGCGCCGAGCATCCAAAGGGCAGGCCAGATGCCTTTGCCCTCGGGCAGCCTGGCCCGGATATCCACCCTGCCGAATCTGAACTCGAAACGGCCTTTGGACAGTATTCGCGAAGAAGTATAAGCGCTGCCCGCAAAGTTTTCCTCGCGCGCCGTGATCGTCAGCAGGCCGTTGGCCACCATTGTATTCTCCGGCCGGTAATACTGAAGCTGGGGCTACCCGTCTAACGTTGGACAGCCTTTAAAGACAGGGGGCTCCCGCCGTCT
>CAYVVK010000050.1:0-1075 GCA_964454855.1 uncultured Phaeodactylibacter sp.
AGCCTGGCGCGGCCAGGTGACTGTTGAGGTACGCGACCAGATTGGTGAAAAAGTTGTCCGTACGTTGCCCTTCGAAGTGATGGAGTCTGGAAAAGGAGCCATCGTGCCGAAGTTAGAGTTGTTAACCAACACGGTACCTACTTTACTTAAAGCCGGCCCGGTTGACCTTCCAATTGCCTACCGGGGAGGTGGCTTTCCTCTCACCTGGGAATGGGAGGGCGTTCTACCGAAAGGCATGCGTTTCGAGAAAGGCGTATTAAGGGGTAAGCCAGCACAAACCGGAGCCAGCACACTGCTAATAAGTGTTCAGGACCCATCCGGCCAACGTCAGGAGCAGGAGTTGCAACTTGCGGTTCGATCTGTAGTGGATGCTTATTGGCAATGGATCGCCTGGATCGGCGCCGCCGCCGCACTCTTACTTCTCGGGTTGCTCCTGTTGATTTGGTTCCGGGTGCGCAGGGCCCAGCGCCTGCCTCTGAACATACTGACCAGGGGAGTGCCCAATGCCCGCTGTTCTTTTCCTTATCAGGTCTATCTGGCTGCGGAAGGAGGAGTACCTCCTTACAAGTGGTCCATCGCTGGAGGAGAACTGCCTCCGGGACTTGAATTAAAAGAGGAGGGAGTAATTGAAGGAACTCCTTATGAGGGGGTCAAAATAGAAGATATCCGGGAAGTGGACTTTACGGTGAAAGTAACGGACGGCATTGGTCAAACGGCGCAACAGGATCTGTAATGGAATAGGAAATCAGATAAATATGAAAATTGAACCCAATAAAGACATCGGGATGCAAGCCGTCAATGTGCTGGTGCATCAGGGCACAGTTCACCTGCTTGATGGAGTTGAAGTGCCGCTCGATGCTCTTAACAATCCCGGGAACCCATTTGAGCAACTTTGTCAGAGTCTCGATCCCAATGTGACTTATGTGAATGTGCTATTGCCCGATCACGCTGATGATGAGTTGTACTTTGCATTGCGTGACAAGGGCAATGAACTTGGCATTCACGTGCAAAGCGTGGCTCATCGCCCGGAAGAAATTTGGGAAATGTGGAAGTATTTACAACAGGAGAATTAAAT
>CAYVVK010000050.1:1085-17079 GCA_964454855.1 uncultured Phaeodactylibacter sp.
AAATGTCTTTAACAAAAACGTGCGTCATGGATTTTCAAACCCTGGAAAGAAATATACGATTCAGCAACCGGCGTCCTGTATTAGACCACCCGGTGGGATTGGATATCTATTTGTTCAATCCTTACCGGTTGTGTAATATTTCTCCGGACCATGACTGGAAAAATTCGGGGAAGCAGTTGCGCCAAAGCTATGATCGTTTTCTGGCTTTTTCCCGCATCAATAAATTGGAAAAGGAACCTATCGGCCCGGGAGCCGAAATGTTGTTCAACCTTGACCTGAGCAGCGAATTAAAAGCTATTAAAAACAGCGCCCAAAAGGCCAATTCCCGTCTGGCCTGGAAAATTTTTTGGCTGAATGGCCTTCAGGAGCAATACGATTCCATACCCCGCAACCTAGGCGATATTCCTATAGAGGGGCTTTCCGATCACAACATCGCTGTGCTATACCATTTTCAGGCCATCCTGAATACGCTGGAACTGCTGGAAAATCCGAAAGCCGACTTTCAACCTCACCTCTGGGTGAAAGCACTGGAATACTGGGGCCGCAGTCTGGAAGATGAAGACTTCTGGAGCGAGATAGAAAAAGTGTTGAAACAAGAAGCGGCCGCAGGCAACTTTGAACTCAAAGATTACGATGTCGGAAAAGTAAAACGAGAAGTGACCGAAGCGGTCTACAATACAGTCATCACAATTCCTTTGAAACTCATCGAACAGGATACCTCGGCGGAGCAAAAGAATAAATGGGTTTCTCAGTTTCTGCGCATCATTCTAAACGCCCCCCTGGGAGATGAAAAGACGCGGAATCGTTATGCGAAACAGCTCATCGAAAACAGAATTTCCAAGGAAGTCATCCGGGCCTCTAAAAATATGAATTTCCAGAAATGGGCGGATAAAGGCAACTACCGCCAACTCTACGATCGCGGGATGGCCTATCTGGATAAAATCAAAGGGACTACACAGCAGATCTTTACCGAAGCGGAAGATTCCCGTCTTCATTCCTCGGTATTCCTCTCCGAAGTGGTCCGCGTCCCGGAAATTCACACGCGCGTAGCCGCTCCTTTGATAAAAGCAGTGTGCTCCAACGGCATTTTTGAAAACCAAGACCTCGATAAAGACCGCATGGAGAAGACGGTATTCACCATGCTCATTCTGGCATTGCGGATGTTGACCGAGCTCAATGTCGATCGGCCCAGTGTATTGCAATTGCAAAAAAATGTGGAAGGTTTCAATGAGCGGTATCGCTTTGGCCAATTGAGTAAGGGGGAAATCGCTGAGCTGAATCGCGTAGCATTGCCTTTGGAAGAAGTGCGCAATCCGGAAGTTGCCCAACGCTATTACCTCGCTCAATACTGTTATTTTATTCCCGGAGAATTCGCAGACCCGGATGAAACGATTTTCAAGAAATTTGAAAAGGAAGTCGGCATGTGGACCAAATTCTTCACCACGGCGATTCCGGCTTCCAGCCTGGCCGGAAAATTCTTTCGGGGGGATGTAGATAACAACTCCATTGAAAACCAAAGAAGGAGGTCGAATTACTCTAAAATAAGAGAAGAAAAGTGGCTTCATGAAGCACGAATCGAGGCGTTGGAAAATGAGAGGCAAAAACTAGCCAAGAAGATCCAGCCAGTGGAGGAAATGGTACTCAAAACAAAACAAAGTGCCAAAAAGGCACTGGATCGGGTCGAGCACAAAATTGAACAAGCAATTAAGCAGGAGATCGATCAATCCACTGAATACAGACAGCTCACACAACGACAGGAAGAGCTCACCGAGGCCATAAAAAATAAAGAAAGCCAACTGAAGCAAATACCTGATTTAAATGCTCTCTACTTTTCGGATAAAGAAGGTGGGGGCAATACCTTTGGCTGCCTGATACTTTTTATAGCAGGCCTGGCTGGCTTTATATCGAATAGCTGGGTTGTTTCCATCATCACCTTTATCGGCCTCCCGATCCTGTTCTCTATAGCTTCCGGCATATTGAACACCTTCCGTTCCCGGATAAAAAACCGCCTTGAGCCTTTAGCTCAAGAACAGTCTTTGCTTCAAAGCCGGATAACGCCCTGGTTAGAAGACAAAAAAGCGGAAGTAAGAAAGAAGTATCAATCAGGCCTGGACCAAATAAAGCAAAACCGACAGGAGAGCATCAACCGGCTGGAAGGGCAAATCGAGGAAGAATGTCTCGAACTGGCTAAACTTAATGATGAATTCTTGAAAGTACGCCATAAGGTAGATGCCCTCAGCTGTATTAATGAATTCAAGCAGAAATCTGCTGAGCGCCAACATCCGGTCGTTCAGCATTTTTCCTAAACCAAAAGCAAGCAGGCCATGAACTGGTTATCTTTTTCTTTTAACAAAAAAATCGTGCCTCCGGAATTCCGGGTGGCGTCGCCATCCTCTGGAGACCATGTGGCGCTGATGCTCGATGAACTGGATCGCTTAGAAAGCGCGCTCAAAGAACATGTCAGCCGGGAGATAGAGACATTCACGGGGCCGTTGCCGGAGGAGGACGGCGCTTTTTCCGTCAAGGAAGCCGTCGCGATGGGAAAACACTTTTTTAGTTTGGAGGAATCGGTAGGCCTTTTGCGGGAAGAGAAAAACCCCAGGCGTTCGGCTTCTTTTTTGAACACCATTCAAAACCGGCTAAAGCATCTGAAGGCTGCGTTGGAGCCGCTCGGACTGGAATACGTGAACCATACCGGGGATAAATACTATCCGACTTTGAACGTAGAGGTGATGGAATGGGAAAATGATTCGGAAGCCTCGGAACCGCGAATATCCGAGACCATCGAGCCCTCGGTCTTCTTCCGGGGCAAACTGGTTCATCCCGCCAAAGTCATTGTGGCGAGAAAGGAAGACTAAATATTCTTTCGATGCTTTCTTGCCTGTTGAAAGACCTTCTGAATACCAGCGTCCAAAGATTGGACGGTTTTTTAGGATTAAAAGCGGTTGATTCATTATAAGTAGTTGATTGTCTGCAATAAAGGGGGTTGGCACTTCATTTGGAGCAGAAAAAACAACATCAGATTTAAAATTATTCAAACCAAAGTGCAATGAGACTCAATACCCGAAATTTTCAGGCCGGCATAGATCTTGGAACCACCAATTCCGCTATTGCGGTTTACGATAAAAACGGCGTTCAATTACTGGACGTAGGAGGGGGGGAATTATTGTTGCCTTCCTGCGTATACATCGATTCGAAGGGACAGCGTTTTGTCGGCCAGCAAGCCAGGAACATGAAAACCGGCGATCGGGAGATGAACGGCCATGAAGGTTTCAAGCGCGAAATGGGATTGAATTTTCCATATGCCATCAACAACCTGAATAGATCTCTGCAACCCGAAGAACTGTCAGGTATGGTCCTGGCAAGGCTCAGAGAGGTTTATCAGGGGCATTACCAGGAAGCCCTGCAAACAGCAATCGTTACCGTTCCCGCTAAATTTGACCTTAAGCCTTGTGAAGCTACACGCATTGCCGCAATGGAAAAAAACGGCAATGGAAGTCCGTTTTACGCCGGCTTTCTCCACATAGAACTTTTGATGGAGCCGATAGCAGCCTCATTGGCTTATGGGATGAACAAACAGGCCAAAGAGGACACCTCCTGGCTGGTTTTCGACCTGGGAGGCGGAACTTTCGATGCGGCGGTAGTGACCTATAATGACGGGATCATGGATGTGAAATATCACGAAGGAAATAACTTCCTGGGAGGACGAAATTTCGACCAGGCGCTGTACAAACACATTTTAGGCGAACTTCAAAAGAAATACGATCTCACCAATTTTGACCGGGACGACAAGTATCGCAAGCAACGCAGCATGCTGAAGTTTGTAACAGAGATGGTCAAAATCCAGCTTTCCCAATCAGAAGAGGTGGTGCTTTCCTTGCCTCAGGTTAATAAGCATATACCGGATATTGCTTTTCCGGAGCTGGAAATCATCGATCGTAAAGGGAAGAAAGTGAACGCCGAAATCGTCATTACTCGTGGCGATTACAATCGCCTCGTCGGACCGATTTTCCAGCAATCTATTAATATCTGTCAGAACCTGATGCGCACTCATAAGATTGAATCCGGAGAGTTGGAGCGAGTGCTGCTTGTCGGAGGCCCAACTCAATACCCTTATTTTCAGGAGCAGATCCAGGATCAGCTGGGAATCGAAGTAGACAGCAGTATCGATCCAATGACAGCTGTGGCGACAGGAGCAGCCATACATGCCGTGACACAGGAAATTCCCGATCGTGTAAAACCTAAGATTATTGAAATATTGAGCCAGCATCCTACGGACTACAGGGTAGAAGATCTTCATCCCACTCGGGCTCAAAGTGAAAGTCAGGTAATAACAGGGCGTATCGAAGCAGTGGACGGTCAGTTGGATCTGATCGAGTCTCTTTCCATTTCCAGAGTCGACGGTGCTTGGGAAAGCGGTGCTATCCCTGTAGATCCGAACAATGGCAACTTCGCAGTAGAAGCCGTTTTGAGACCTAAAAAACTCAATTCTTTCCGCCTGCAGCTGAATGGAAAAAATAACGCTCCGGTAACGATTACGCCCGAAGAATTTACTATTCATCACGGCACAGGAATTATTGACCATGTGCCCTATTCCCTCAACGTTACGGTTGAAGGAGGCAAATGCGTCAAAATTATTAATAAGGACAAAAAATTACCGGCAGAGGGATTTCAGACATTCCATACTGTTCGTCCGGTTAAAAAGGATGATGTGGAATCGGAAAAGGGAATCCTCTATGTGGAGATCACAGAGGGTGAAAGCACCTATGCTGAAAATAATATTCACATCGGCACTCTCACTATTCCCAACAAAGATTTAAGAAGGGATTTACCCGTCGATACGGAAATTGAGGTGACGATAGAGGAGAGCAATGACCGTAAAATTTTTGCCCACTGTTACATTCCTTTCACAAAGCAGAGTTTTGAAGCCGAAATACAGGTGGATAAAGGAGATATCGACTCGGATAAGGTTAAAAAAGAATTTGACAAGTTGAAGTGGGAACACGAACTCAAAGACAAGGAACTGGAGCAATTTGGCGATACTGAGTGGCGAAAAAGTTATGATTCTTTAAAGATAAAGGAAGAAATAGAACAGGTTGAAGAGTTGACGGATCTCTCTAGGATCGACGATTCCGAGAATAGGGTTTCCGAGGATGAAGAATATGTGGAAGAGGTGTTGAGTATTCAGGGACGTATTGCGGAAGCCAAGCACAAGAAGGAAGCTTTTGAAAGAAGGTTCGTTTTTAAAAGGGTAAACGAAAAGTTAAATAAGCTCGAACAAGGAGCAGATAGCAATGGGCAATTGGCAACTGACAAGATCCCACTATGGCGCAAAGAACTGAGACAGGCTCAGGAAGAAAACTCATATGAGAGAGCCCGTAAGATCGAAGAAGACATGTCGAAGTTTGACCCGGAAAACCTGCGGAATATGCTGTGCCTTATCCTATGGGGATTTACCCTTTCCAAGGAAATCATCTTCATCGAATTACTGGAAGGAATCGGTAAAGAAGCCGCCAAGTACAGAAACCTCGAAGCCATGATGCTCCTGACTCAATTCATGGGATCCGCAAGATCAATGTGGGAAAAGATCAAGTCTGGAGAACCGACAAAGATTGGGCCGGTATTGCAGAGTTTCAACTACGATTTCAGGCAGAAATTCAACGAGTTGCTCGGCAATAAAGATACCTACCCGATAGAGGACCATGACCGTGTAGCCGATGTTTATAGTGACAACGCCGGCTCCATCTTTGGTGAAGTGGTCATTAATGGTTTGACAATGCTGAACGCCAGCGGCCCGGTTCTGGGCAAAGCAAATGAGGCAGCACAAGCATTGAAAGATAACAACTTAGAGGTAGCCAACCGAAAAATTCAGGACATGCGGGAGCTATACAGTTTTCATCCTATGGTATTAGAAATGCTTATGGCAAAAGCCGGAGACATCGGCACGGACTTGGGCCCTGTTTTTGATCTAAAAAATTAAAGTCGGTCAACTATGAAAAACCGCGAGGCATATTTGCACTATCAACAAGCCCGCTCTATGACAGCTGACGGCCACCTTCAGCCTGCAGGCCGAGCAATACGCGCTGCACGCGCAATTGAGGATAATCCAACCTTCCGTTTAGTAGAGGGAAAACTCCTGGCTCAGGCGGGGAAATACAGCGAGGCCATAGAAATTCTGGAGACAGTACCAGAATCCAGCCCGGAATGGGCACAGGCCCAATCGGCTATTAAAAAAGCTCGGGATCTGGAAGGGGCGTTTCTGAAGCGTTGGCTCCTGTACCCTGTAGCGAGGTTCGCTTTAATTCTCCTTCTGATCTTGATAACGATTTCGGGATTATTGCTCTTACAAAGGGAAATGATACGTCGGGCTACTGAAAGTGAACTGCGCGCCGCGATAACTCCTCTCGACGAGCAAACACATGCGCTCCACAACCAATTACAGGCCCTGGGGCAGCGATTGGCCAACGATCGGACTGCTGCAAATGACCGAATGCAAGCCACACTGGACACCCTTCAAAACCAAACCGGCCAACGATTGTCAAGACTTGAATCGGCTCTTCAGCAACTCAGCAGGGAAAATACAGATCAAAACCGGCGGTTCGATTTGATGCATCAGAGATTGATGGCCCTTCAAAAAGCCAGCTCCGCAGCGGTACTGGAAAATCCGGGAGATACTGCCGCGATGCGTTTGCGTATCCATGAGTTGCTGGAACTGCTTCAAGCCTGGAACGGCCGAGAAAATTAAAAACAATTGTAATATGATACCTAAAACTATCCTTCCCATTTTTTTCTGTCTGGCAATTTGCTTTTCCCTTAAACATACTGTTCAGGGACAATTGGAAGATACTATTTCAAATGATGTGTTTCTTTTGCTCGACAACTCTGGCAGCATGCGACAAAACGACCCCGGCTTTTTAATGCGAAAAGTGGGGGCTAACCTCCTTGATGAATTAGACAACAATACCCGCCTGGGCATAATTTCATTCGATACTAAAGCCCGAGTGCTGATGCCGCTGGCCTTATTATCTTCCGTATCAGAAAAACAAAGTGGCCACCAAGGGCTAAGCCAAATCGATTATAATGGAGCGCTTACCAATATTCCAGCCGCCTTTGAACGAGCGATTTACGAATTAAAAACTCAAAACCGGCCGGAGGCGGAAAAAGCCATCATCTTCGTGACGGATGGTTATATCGACACCGGGGATAAGCAGGTGGACCAGGAGAAGAGGAAGTGGCTTCTGGAAAGCTTGATCCCTGAAGCCGAAAATGCCGGCATCAAAGTGTTCGGCGTAGCTTTTACCGAAAATGCCGACTTCCAATTGATCCAGGAAATTACGGCGCAAACCCATGGGGCTTATTTTCGGGCATTCAGCCCCGAGGAAATTCAGCCGGTTTTTCAAAAAATTCAGAATTTGCTTGCCGAAATGGGCCCTGAGCAATCGGATGCCGCACCTGACCCTTCTTCTGAAGAAAATGTCCCTCAAGGCCGGGGACCGGGAATATTGGTATGGATCGGCGGCGGAATAGCGCTCCTCCTACTTGGTGGCCTGGCCGTCGCCCGCTTTCAGAGAAAACGTCCGGATGCCAGTACATCTGGGACCGCCCTTCAACCCCCAGGAACGAATAATTTCGTTCCTCCCGCGAAGCTGATAGATCTTGACCGAGTCAGTGATCAGGAAGTTTTTACGATCACCAAAGAAAATACTTCTATCGGCCGAAACGAACATAATGATTTACATTTATCGGGAGCGGATAAAACTGTTACTGGATACAATCATGCACAAATTATTTTCCGGGATAACTCGTTTTTCCTCAAAGATCTCTCATCCAACTTTACTACGGTCAACGGCGCAAAGCTTACCAAACGGGAAGAAATTGAACTTAACAGCGGTGATACGATCGGCTTTGTCCATCATCAGTTTCGTTTTGAACTGCCGGAAGATTCGGGCCAAACGGTTATCGTTTCTCAAACAGAACCTTCTTCTGATACGGGTACAGTCATTTTGGAGGATGAAAAAGACACGTTCGGAGAGGAAAATAACCCAGTCAGGGAACCCGAGAGTCTACGTCCCTCGGAACCGGAAACCCCGACGCAAGAATCTTCTTCTGATGAAGACACCGGACCTTCAATAGAGCCCCCCCATGACCAAGAAGGGGATGAACCGGAAGATCAAACTGAAGACAAGACCAGTTCAAATGAAGATGAGACCGGTGAAACCGGAATTACAACTAAGGTTCTTCCTAGAGGAAAGGAAAAAGAACCTAAACAGAATCCGGATATAAAGACGACTCCGGAAGATTCGCCCTCAGATGAATCGGGTGGGAGTTCCCCGTCCTCGGCCGAGGAAGGAATCAAACCAGGTGATGAAAGTGATCCAGAGCTTCCAAAAAACCCTCCTGCCGGCGGAGGTGATTCAGGGGATAGTACTTCCTCTGAAAGCGGAGGAGGTATTTCGTCATCTATCATCCTGCCTAAATGCCAGAATCATCCGAACCGTGAAGCGGAGGAGGTCTGTATAGTGTGTATAAAATCTTTTTGTGAGGATTGTCTTACAACTATTGATGGAGATTATGTGTGTGCGGATTGTGAGATAAATATGACAAAAAATTAGGTTTTAATATTTTGAAGGTTTTACTGGAAATAGTAGCCGGTCCTGATAAGGGGCGTACATTTGAGTTTTCCGAGCCCGATATGTTTTTAATCGGCCGCAGTCGGGATGCCCATCTTTCGTTAAGTAATGCCGATTTGTACGTTTCTCGTAGGCACTGCTTGTTGGAGATCGTTCCTCCGCGATGTTTTCTCCATCACATCAGTAATACAAATCCGACGATCGTTAATGGAAAGGAAGTCGACCGAAAGGAATTAAAAGGCAAGGATCGCATTACCATCGGATATACCACTCTTCAGGTCCGCATCATGGAATATGCCGGCTCTGATGGAATTGAAAATGAAGCTCGGGAGCCGAAGTCGGCTCCCGAAGATGGTGAGGAAAAAGAGGCTTCGAGTAAAGTTTCCCTTTTTTCTTCGGCCGATGACGAAGCGGTGATTACTGCAACGGAGCCTTGTAGTAAATGCGGAGTAGACCTCAGTGAACAGGCTAATATGGACGGGCGCGCTAAGTTGCTCCGGGGACGGGCCACCTACTTGTGTCCTGAGTGTCTACCTCGTCCTCAATTTATGAAGGGGGAAAAGATCGGTCTCTACGAACTGATCCGGTTTATTGGAGGGGGAGGAATGGGAACTGTTTATCAGGTGTACGACCGTCGAAGTGCACGTTTGCTGATCTTGAAAAGAATTGGGAAACTGGCGAAGAAGGAAGTGCTACGCCGGCATTTTCTCCGGGAGATAGAGGTGCACCGAAATCTCGAACACCCATACATTATTCAATATGTAGATAGCGGAATGCACAACACCGATCCCTATTTGGTGATGGAATACGCCGATGGCGGCAACCTGGAAGAACTGTTGTTGAAAAGGCAGACGCCGCTCGAGCTGGCCGAAGCTATTCCTCTAATTACTCGCAGTTTGGAGGCGCTAGTCTATTTTCATCAAAAGGAGCCGCCGGTCGTTCACCGCGATATCAAGCCGGGCAATATCCTCTTGCGCCGGACATCTGGCGGACTTATTCCTAAAATTACCGATTTCGGGCTTGCCAAACCTTTTGCCACGGCAGGAGGCTCCGCCCTGACTAAGATAGGAGACCGTAAAGGAAGCCTGCTTTTTATGTCGCCGGAGCAGATTTTGAATACGCGCGACGTTGATGGACGGACAGATATTTATGCGATGGGGCTGACATTTTACTATTTGATTTCCGGCAAACTGCCATATCCCTATCCCTCCAGTTTTGAGCTTAAACAGGTTAAAGCGAAATACAAAGGGGATCAGGAAAAAATCCGCGAGAAGCTGAAAGCTCTTGGATACGGTAAAAACATACTTAATATCATTCTTGGAACGCCGGCAATTCCCATCGAAAATCGCCGGCCGGATGTACCGGGTCAATTAGCCTCAGTGATTAATAAAGCCATCGAAAAGGATAAGAACAAGCGCTATGCTCATGCGGAGGAATTTCTTCAGGATTTGCGTTCTTTTTCCTGAGCATAAAGTACTATTCAACAAATAGCGGTTTATCCCGCACCGATATCTATTGTCATGTTAAATTTTAGAAGTTTTTTCATGAAACTTTTTCAGAAAAAGGCGAGATCACCGGTTCGTTGCGCAGGCTTCACGGATGTCGGTAAGGTCCGGGAAAATAACGAAGACTGCTTTTTTTTCGATGAGCAACTCCGATTTTTTGTAGTGGCCGATGGTATGGGAGGGCATAATGCCGGCGAGGTGGCCAGCCGCTTGGTCGTAGACCATCTGCAGGCACAGCTTAAGGCGAAGGTGTTCCATCGACCGGAATCGGACTATGAACGCTTGTTAAAGGATCAACTGATCATGTCCCATCAGGTAGTGCTGAAAGGTGTGGAAGAAGATCCGGCCAGGAAAGGTATGGGCTGTGCTGTGGTCGTCGCATGTATGGAAGGAAATCACCTGCATACCTGTCACGTCGGTGATGCCCGGGTTTACATCGCCAACGAACAGGGGATTCAACAGCTAGGGACCGACCATTCCGTGGTTGCCCAATCCGTAAAGGCGGGATTGCTCACACCGGAAGAAGCCCGGATGAGCCAAAACAAAAATCAGCTTACCATGGCGATCGGCGGGCCGACGGAGGTGGAGCCGGAGTATGTCAGCATGCTCGCCCAGGCCGGAGATCGCATCATCCTTTGCTCCGACGGCTTGTGGGATATGGTTCCGGATCAACGAATCCTGGAATTGGCCCTCCGTGACAACGACGCTGAGCAAATAACCGGCAACCTGATGAAGGAAGCGCTCGAGGCAGGAGGCCATGATAATGTATCCATTATTACCTATATCGTTCCGTAATAAAAGTTCTTTTCCATGAAGTTCTCTAAACAATCAGGCTATATTGAATACGAAGTCGGCGACCGGATCAATGATCACATCGAAGTGTCGGAGATCCGCGAAGGAGGCCTGGGAAGGGTATATTTCGGCTTTTGTTTGAAACGGCGAAAGCATATTGTAGTGAAGACGATAAAAAAGAATATTTGGGAGGACAGACGGCTTTACGATACCTGGGCGCGATATTGCGAAGATTTAAAAGATGACACCCTTCCGGCGAATGGAATTTCCAGTACTAATGATTACATACTATTTATCTTTTTCCGCGAAGCCAGAATAACCTGCCAAATGAAGGGACATTTAAACGTTATCAATGGTTTAAATCTATGGTGGACCGACCACGGGCAGATATTCTTCGAATGCGATTTGATTGAGGACGTCCTCGATTTGGAAGATTTCTGTGAAAAAATTGAAAATGAAACTAAAAAGAGACGCATAGGTATCCTGGAAGCTTTACACCTCGCCATCTCATTTTGCAATGCCATGATATACATTAATGATGAAGGGGTAACATCCTATAACCTCAATATGAAAAGCGAAAAACACCAGGCAACGGCTTTCGTCCACCGGGATATTAAGCCTGAAAATATCTTGGTTACCCGACGAAATTTGCTCAAAGTGATTGACTTGGGCTTGGCAAAGTATATAACTCCTCGTAATCCTACTAACATTGTAAGCAGCTCCCCTCCCAAGGTGTTAACGCCAAATTATCACGCTCCGGAGCAAGGGATAGATTATGAAAACGTTTCGGTTGCTTCCGATATTTATTCTTTCGGCGCAACGCTATACCGGATTCTGGGAGGACAGCCCAAAAATCTGCCTAAAGTGCATACAACAGAACCTCCACCGCAAATTCCAGGCGTGCCAAAGGCTCTAATGGAAGTACTGAATAAATGTTTGGTCTTCTTACCCCGGAAGCGCTATCAGAACTTTCGGGAGTTGAAAACAGCTTTGATAGAGGTGATCGAGCAGATTAAAAACAGGGAAATAGAGATTCGCGAAAATTTGCGGTGTAATTCCTGCGGGCTCGTTGCCAATACGCCTGCCGACCTGCCGGATATTAGCGCTCCGGCAACAGGAGAGGGAAAGAACGACCACACCTTTATTGCTATTCCGGCAGGTAGCTTCTTCCGCGGATGTAATCCGGAGCATGAAAAAAAACTGCTCGCCAAATTCGGCCGCTACCTCAATGAACCGGGATTTCCGGAACAGTACGAGGAAGTTCATTTGGAGGCTTTCGAAATTGACAAATACACCGTAACCAACCGCCAATATTATAATTTCATCAAAGCTACGCATCATTCGCCTCCTTCTCATTGGAATACCTACGGCGGAGGAATGCCTTTTCATGAAGATCAGGCTAACCACCCGGTGGCCAATGTTTCTTATGAAGATGCCCAAGCCTATTGTCAGTGGGTTGACGGGCGGCTATCAACCGGGGACGAGTGGGAAAAAGCAGCCCGGGGCCCCGAGGGAAACCTCTATCCATGGGGCAATACGTATTCTTCCCAGGCATGCAATAGTGCCGAGTCGGGCAACGGGGGTACGGTGCCGGTGGATGCTTATGAGAATGGAAAAAGTCCCTATGGATGTTACCAGATGACAGGCAATGTGCTGGAATGGGTGGAGGAGCCTCATCCCAGGAATCCTGAGTTCCACTTTCTCCGGGGAGGAAGCTGGGGACAATCCTGCGAGCTGCTGGGCCTGCCTTTCCTGCATGACCTGGCTGCAGGCCCCAGAGAGCACGATAAATTGTTCGGCTTTAGAGTGGCAAGGGATATATCTTCTTCTTCTGCCAACGATTTTGAGGCCACCACCATTATCCTTAAGGAGGAACAGGATTTGCGCTGCTCCCTGTGCAACGGACGATTAATTCCTTTTGACATAAAGGATATTAAAATACCGGAAAAAAATATATTCACCTGGAACGGCTTTTTTGATATCGAGTAAGCTGATAATAAAAAACTAAAAGATGACCAATTTAATTATTAGGTTATTTCAGGAAGACGAGCTTGTCGGCAAATTTCAGTTTGCCAACAAAAAGGTTATTGCGGTAGGGAGGAATCCCTTAAACGACGTTTTTCTTCCCGACAAAACGAATACGATCTCGCGGTTTCAGTGCCTGCTCATTCAAGAAGGCAAGGTACTCTATATCCAAAACCTGAGTCGGCAAAACAATACTAAAGTTAACGGTTCGATCCGTCCCTATACTCGCATACAAGAAGAAGATGAGATCCAGATCGGCCCTTTTGTTCTCCGGGTGGAGGTTACTAAGCAGCCCATAAAGACAAAACCCGTTAAAACGATTAAAGACGACCTAAACCCAAAGGATTTGGTTACCAGGATTATTCCAGAGCAGCCGGGAACAGAACTGGAAAATTTGGAAAAGCATCCTGGAGAACTCCGGTTGTTGTACCGTTTTTCCAGCCTGTTGCACCATCAGAAAGATTATGAAGACAGCTTGTTTAAAATTTCAAAAATTTTATTGGAGCGTTATTCATTGCGCCGTGTGATTGTTGCAGAAAATTTAACTCCGGGAAATAGTTTCACGGAAATTATTAATTATCCTTACAAAAAGTCGACGATCAGCCAAACAGTGCTCGATCTTCTTAGTGAAGAAAAGGAGATGCTTATTATCGAGAACATTAAATCCGATAATCGATTTAAGAAGGCCAAGAGTATTATCTATTCAGATGTCAACAGCATTCTGATTACTCCCCTGGTGAAAGGAAAGGAAATGATCGGCTTTTTTGCGCTGGAAAGCTCGAAGGTTGATGGTTTTGCTTCCAAGGCCCTGGTAAACCTGGTCGGGTATTTCGCCACTGATCTTTCACATTTCCTGGTTCAGCGGCACGAGTACGAAGCGCTGAACAATTTCTATCAGGAACTTCAGGAAGACATCCAGGCCGATCAAACTTTTATCGGGATAAGCGGCAAAAACCATCCGGTATTTAACCTGATTGAAAAGATAGCTAAAACGGATACCACAGTCTTGATAACCGGAGAAACGGGAACCGGTAAAGATATTATTGCCAAATTGATCCACGACAGCTCCGACCGGCATTCCCAGCCTTTCATTCAAGTCAATTGTGCAGCCCTCCCCGAAAATGTTCTCGAAAGTGAATTGTTCGGAGTAATTGCCAATTACCCAGGATTCCATAATAAGGAAGCACTTTCTGGAAAGTTCCTACTCGCACAGAAAGGCACTCTTTTTCTCAATGAACTCGGTGAAATACCGCTCAAACTTCAGGCTAAACTCCTGACCGCTATCGAAAATAAATCTATATGGCCCCTGGGCGGTAAAGATCAAATACCTGTCGATATCCGTATCATCGCTGCCACCAATAAAGACCTGCAAAAAGAAATAAAGAATGGAAATTTTAGGGAAGACTTATACGAAAGGTTAAATCTGATCAATATAAAACTTCCTCCACTGCGAGAGAAAAAAGAAGATATCCCCATTCTGGCCGGGTATTTCTTGCATCTTTTCCGGGTACGCTACAACAAAAGGGTAATAGGTTTTTCAAAGACCTTTTTGCAAAGATTGGAAGATTATGATTGGCCCAGAAATATCCGGGAATTGAAAAATAAAATCCAAAAAGCTGTCATCCTGACCGAATCTTCTACGCTGAGTCCCCGCCTCCTGGAACTTCCCCGCAATGAAAATGAAATAAAATCCCTGTCTCAGTTAGAGCAGGAACATATTCTTAAAGTACTCAAGAATTTTGATGGAAATAAAGATAAGACGTCTAGGCATCTAGGAATTTCCAAACAAACCCTGTATAACAAACTGGAAAAATATAAAATCAGCAATTAAAATGCTCTTTGAATTCTTAATTAAATAATCGACAGCTACCTGGATGCCGGCCTTTCCTTAACCTGGAATATTTATAACTTCATAATCGACTAACTCATGAATAATCCGGGTTGGGAAAGTGTTCAGGGGTGAGATTCCGATAGCCGCAGATTTTACCGTTGTGTTCAAATGGATTTGACGGATTCCAGATCTTAACTATTGGATCATGGAAATCCGTCAAATCCATTTTGTCCGGGTATCACTTCCCCGCCATTTGTAGAGCAAGAAGGAGCGCTCTCGGATCTTTCTTCATAACGGCATAGCGGGCCAGGAGCTCTGGTTTTGTAGCGACGAGGAAGGCAGCTATTTTGGCCTTCATTCGGGAATCCTCCATGAGCCGGTCCTGACGGCCCCTGTCTTTGATTTTAACAAAAGCCTGGAGGGAATCCAGCCCTTTGCCATCCTTGGCAATCTTGAAAAGGAAGTCCTCGTCGTCAATGCCGTCGATAGCGGTCATTTTCACCCGGATGTTCTTATCAGTGGTGGCAATCCGATAAAGAAGATCCTGATCCGTAATATTCTTTGCGGCATCAATTCTTACGTTTACATCAGAATGTTTCCACTTCGGTTTCGGTCCAAAGAAATTACTAAAACGAGTCATGGTTAAAGGATTTTAGATTATAAAATTTTTACGTTTTGAATACATTACAAAGGTGCGAATTGCTCGGACAGGCATCAACCTCAAGATAAAACATTAGTAAAAAAAACTTGTTTAAGTTAATGTAAATCAGACTATTAAAAAAGAAAGGTTTATTTAAATCAACTTATCTTCCTTTTCTAATAAGCACCAAACAGTACAATTTTTTGACGGTTAGTACTTTATTCTCTTTTTTTAGCGCATAGTAGGTTTTCATACCACAGCCGATCATTAGCAGTTTTTCTCATTCAAGGCAAAGGTTGCCCGGGCGAGACAGTGCGGGAACTGTAGAATGTGGGTTACTTATCCAAAAAATAATGCCAGAAATGGAGCAATCTGTAGTTTGCTCCGGTACGGGCTCATACAGCCGGGCCGGTATCGGAACTTCCAATACACTCTTAATCTCATACGGAAGGCATAGGCTGGATACCCATATACCCGGACTTCAACCTGCAAAAAGGAATAAAAAATGAGGATGCCCGCGAATTCTTCTTCGGCGGCGCAGACGCTTACCGCCTGATCGTCAACGACGATT
>CAYVVK010000051.1:0-1438 GCA_964454855.1 uncultured Phaeodactylibacter sp.
TAAAGGCGCACAGGACCGCCATCGTGTGGTTGTCCGCATCGACCAATGGGAATCCGCAGAATCCAAATATCCGATCGGCACCATCACCACCGTGCTCGGCCAGGCCGGCAGCCATGATATCGAGATGAAGTCCATCCTGATCAACAATGGCTTCGACCTGGAATTCCCCGACGACGTGATCCGCGAATCGGAATACCTCCCCGCCCGCATCAGCTCAGAAGAGATCGCCCGCCGGCTGGACCTGCGCGAGGCCACTACCTTCACCATCGACCCCGATGATGCTAAGGACTTTGATGATGCCTTGTCCATCCGCGAACTCGAAAACGGCGAAACGGAGATTGGCGTCCACATCGCGGATGTAACGCACTACGTCAAAGAAGGTACTCCCCTGGACAAGGAAGCCCTGAAGCGCTCCACTTCGGTCTATCTGGTAGACCGGGTGCTGCCCATGCTTCCGGAGCGCCTGTCCAACGGCCTCTGTTCGCTGCGCCCCAATGAAGACCGCCTGGCCTTCTCCGCCATCTTCATCCTGGACAAAGGCATGAAGATCATCAGCCGCTGGTTTGGCCGCACGGTCATCCACTCCGACCGCCGATTCACCTACAACGAAGCACAGGAACTGCTGGAAGGGCACAGCGGAGATTTCGCCAACGAGCTGCGCCACCTGAATAAGATCGCCAAGCATTTCCGCAGGCAGCGCTTCAAGAGCGGCGCCATCAACTTCGAAACCGATGAGGTGCAATTCCGCCTCGATGAGGACGGCACGCCTGTCGATATTTTTGTCAAGGAGCGCAAGGATGCCCACCTCCTGGTGGAAGACTTTATGCTCCTGGCAAACCGTGAGGTGGCTACTTATATTTCCATGAAAGGCCGTGACGAGGAGATCCCCTTCGTTTACCGTATACACGATGAGCCGGACCCCGAAAAAGTGGAAGAACTGGCGCGCTTCGCCCGGGAAATGGGCTTCGATATGAACATCAGCTCGCCCCAGGAGGTCGCCCGTTCCTACAACCGCATGGCCAAGGCCGCCGAAAAGGACCCCGCCCTGAAAATCCTCAGCCCTATCGCCATCCGGACCATGGCCAAGGCGGAGTATAGCCCGGAAAATATCGGCCACTACGGCCTGGGCTATGATTATTATACCCACTTTACTTCCCCCATCCGCCGTTATTCCGACGTGCTGGCCCACCGTATTCTGGCGAATAACCTCGGCCAGGGGCAGTTTTACCGGGTCAACAAGATCAAACTGGAAGAGCAATGTGTGCACATCTCCCAGCAGGAACGCAATGCCGTAACTGCCGAGCGGCAGTCGGTCAAATACAAACAGGTGGAGTATATTGAGAAGCACCTGGGTGAAGAATTTACCGGCTACATCTCCGGCATTCTGGATATGGGTATCTTTGTAGAGCTTAAAGATACCCGCATTGAAGGCATGGCG
>CAYVVK010000051.1:1448-12824 GCA_964454855.1 uncultured Phaeodactylibacter sp.
CGCCCTTTGAAAATCTCGACGAGCCGATGGAGGTCGCCGACTCCCGCCTGCGCGTGAAAGGCGCCTACTCCGGGGAGGAGTACAAGATCGGCCAGGAAGTGCGCGTACGTATTGTACGGGCCGACCTAGCCAAACGGCAGGTGGAAATGGACTGGATCCGAAGGGATGAGGTGAAAGAGGCCGTAGCCGCCGGCAACGGGAAAGGCAAGGGCCGGCGCCGGGGCGACAAGCGAGGCAGGTGAAATCAGGATAAGTTAAATTCAGCTTTTTCGCGTATAAAAGGCAAGCCCTGTGCTTCCGGCACCTCCTCGGGCTGGAGTTAAAAAAATACGGCATCACCCGATACTTTATGCCCTTTTGCTTTTGTGGCGAAAAAAAAAGAGTTTTCCGTTTGGTGGGAAACAAAAAAAATACCGCCAGGCTCTCGAAGAGCTGGCGGTTTTACAATATTTGAAGGAAAACGTGGTGTTCTTTTCTGTGGATATCCCTTACAAGCCTTCCAGGGCAAGTATGATATCAGATAAGGTAACCCTTTCAGGCACGATGTTGATCGACAGCTGCCCGGTGACGATCACCGGCTGGCGGGCGAAGTAGTACGCTCCCTCATCGCCTTCAGCGATGATGATGAACTCCCCCTTATGGCCGGTAGGCAGCCCGCTTTTACAGATCTTGTGTATCCCTTCCTCGCTCACTTCATCCAGTTTCACGACGGCATTGATGTTCTGCATGGCCAGAAATGCCACCGTATTTTTGGGTTGGAAGCCTAAAGGAAGGCGCACGCAGGCAGTAGCTTCTCCGGGGGTGCTGTCCGCGTATTTGGCGCACTGCAACCATCCCATATGAGCGGTAGTGATCTCAAAGCCTTCTTCCCAGCGGCCGGCCTGCTCATTGAAGAATTCAATGGCGCGGACGGGCGATTCGCCGGCATCCACCTCTGTCCATTCCAGGGTGTTGTCTCCCAACTCCGCTCCGGTAAAAAGGCGAAATTGTGGATTATAATTTGCAGTAGATAGCTGCACTTTTATCGTTTTGCCGTTTACAAGCCGGAGCGGCTGGCCGTCCTGTTCGACTTGCAGGTACAGGATGCTGGCCGATTCCAGTAAGCGGCTGCTGGCAGCGGTCGGCGTATTATTCCGAATGATGCTGCCCTTGTTGTGGATCTCAATGATGTTTGCCTGAACCATCCCGCTGACCGGACTCCCGTCCTGCATGGCCAAAGCATTGGATGGAACGATGGCTTGCCCGCTGCCGGGCAGGCCGATGATCTTCTCTTCGGAAGCGTCCCACTGAATTTGCAGGGGATTAGATTGTACGGCTTCGAAGAATCGTGCGATATCGCCGGAAGTAAGCTCCGCTGGTTCGAAAATATCGATGTCTTCGTGGCAACTGGCCAGTCCAACAAGCATCATTCCTATTCCGATGTAGACAAAAAGCCTTCTCATTCAGTAAAACCTTTGTTTAAACCTCCGGTTTCTCTTCCGGCTACTTTTGGCATGTATATTCTTTAGATGCTCCGAACCGGCCTGGCGTTGCCTGAGTAAGCGAAAAATTTTTTAAAAACGGAAAAAAGTGTCATTTTCCCTCCGCAAAATACCCTACGCTCATGCAGCTCAATTGCCCGAACTGCCGGCAGCCCGTCCCGGCCCAAGACATAAATATCAGCCAGCTGGTGGCCAAGTGCCGGCAGTGTGGCCAGGTTTTTTCCTTCGAAGAAAAAGTGCGCCGTGCCCCCCGGCAGCGCGAAGAGGTGCTGCTGCCTCCGGGCATTCAGGCCTTCAGCCTGCTCAGTGAGCTGAACATAGAAGTGCGCTGGCGGGAGAGCAGCAATTCCTTCCTTATGTTCTTCACCCTCATCTGGAACGCCTTTATTATTCCCTTTGTGGTGATCGCCATTTCTTCCGGACAGTTTGGGATGTTGCTGGGCCTCAGCCTGCATCTGCTGGTCGGCGTAGGCCTGATATACAATACGCTGGCCACCCTGCTGAACACGACCACCATCATACTGAACCACTACCGCCTGAGCATTCAGCACCAGCCGCTGCGTATGCCGTTCTACCCCAACCGCGAACTTTCAGTGGCTGAGGTTGAGCAGTTTTACGTCGATAAATACTCTGCAGGCAAGCAAAACGGCAATCCCGTGTGGGCCTACGCTGTAAAAGCTGAGTTGAAGGATGGCGAGCACCTTCAACTGGTAAAGCGGTTAAAAAACCCCAACCAGGCGCGTTACATCGAGCAGGAAATGGAGCGCTTCCTGGATATGAAAGACCGGCCTGTGGAAGGGGAATGGCTGCCGTAAGCCGTTTTGCTACTTTGCCACACAGTCCTGGCCGAAAAAACTTTATCTTCCCCGGCTTTTTCCTTATTTTATAGTCCCTTATTTTGTACCGAATTAAATTCAATCTATAACCATGGGAATGCTTAATGATCTTAAAAAACTGCTCTTTGGCGCCAAATCCGTAGCGAAATCAGCAGGGCAAAAGGCAGCAGATGCCGGTAAAGAGGCGGGAGAAGAGTTCAGCACCCGCTCCAAGGAATACTACGAAAAGGCCCGCCAGCGCGCCGGTGAAATCAAGGAGGAATACGGCCCCAGGGCCAAGGAGGCCTTCGACGACGCCAAACGCTTTGCGGAAGGCCTGGTGGACGAGGCCTGGGAAAAGACACAGGAATTCTCGGGCAAATCTCCCGAACAAGAGGATGATCCTCTTCGCAATGAAGAAGAAACGGAAGAACAACCTACCACAAATAAATCAAATCTCATGGACGACGACGATCTCTTGTTCGAAGAGGAGGAAGACAACCTCTTCGAAGAACCCGAAAAAGAAAAGCCCCGCCAATACCGCAAAACGAAAGCGGATGAAATAGGGGAGGACATCTTCGAAGCCGCCAATAAGGCCGGGAAAAAGGCCGGAGACCTCTCCGAGAAAGTAGGTAAGGAAGTACTGGAGCAGGGAGGCAAGGCCTGGAAAAAATTCCAGGAAGTCTCCGAAAAAGTAGGTAAACGCCTCATGGACACCTCCGAGGAAGTGGGAGGCAACCTGCTGAGCCGTTTCAACGAACTGGTGGAAAAAGCGGAGAAAGAAGCCTCCAAAGAATCGGCCGAAGAACTGACCAAAAAAGCCGAAGAACTGAATGAAGAACTGGAACGCCGCATTAAAGAGCGCGGCAAACGCTCTAATGTGGAAAACCTGGAAAAGGACAAGGAGGGCAACCTCGGCGGGTTTGATTCCTTCTTCGACAAAGCACAGCGCTATGCCGAGGGGGATTACCACGACGAAGGCGGCAAGGACATGAAGATCGACAAAGACCCGGATTACAAGCCCAAAGAAAAAGAGGGCCGGGTCAAAGGTTTTGAAGACCTCGACGGCGACGGCAATGAGATCATCGATGACGCCATTATCGATGAGGATGACGAGGAAGACGACACCAAGGCCTGATCAGCGTACAATGGCCAGGCGTTCCTTGGCGAGCACTTCGCCGGCCTCTCCGCTGCCCGCCGCTCTGTATCCGGAGGGTAGTGCTTTCGGAAGCCGGGTTGGGGGCGATTTGCAGCCCGGTTTTTCGGCCGCCGGAGCGCACTGCAACGGCAAGGATGTCAAAATGAATGGCCGTTCCGTCAAAGTCTACCTGTGTCAGGCGGCAGTAATAATTACCGGCAGGGCGCCGCCGGCGTTGAGGCCGCCCGCTGCCACAATTTCTGCGAAGGTGCCGTCAGCGGAAATAATGCCAAATATCGAACCTGAAGGGGAATATAATTGTGGGCTGCTGAATCAGCAGTGTGTATCCGGTGAAAAGCCTTTATGGAAGGGGTTTTCACATGGAGTTTGATTGGAAGCCAGGCTGCCCGCAGCTTCTTTTTTAACTGCCTTTCAACCTTCTACGTAAAAAAAGCAAATTAGTTACCATGGCTATTTATAGCCCGGAAACGCTTGGCGTAGGCGATAGACACTTCGAACCGGAAATGCCTTAATTGGGAGTTGGGCGGCAATTCCTTTTGCAATGGGCAATTTTTTCGATATATAACGAAAAATACGACAAACGGCTATCATTTGCAAATCCGGGGCTGCTGGCCCTGGCTTTTTCCCTATATTGCTCTGGCCGCCTTACAAGGTTGGCTTAAAGGCAAAACCATAACATGAGCAAACCCGAGAATAACCGCTGGGCTACGCTACGGCAGGAACCCGGCCCTGACCTCAAGCTGTTTCGGGCCAGGTTTGATCATATGCAGAATCCCAGGAATGGCAAGACAGAAAAAATGATCATCCTGGAAGGGCAGGACTCCGCCAATGTAGTGGCCCTCACGGACGAACAAGAGTTGCTTTTCGTCCGGCAATACCGTTTTGGCATCGGTGATTTTACCCTCGAACTGCCGGGGGGCCTGGTAGACAGGGGCGAAGGCCCCGAACAGGCCGCCCGCCGGGAATTGAGAGAAGAAACCGGTGCGGTAGCTGAACAGTGGCGGCCCCTGGGGCGGATTGCCTCCAATCCGGTGTTTATGGACAATTACATCCACCACTGGCTGGCTACCGGTGCAAAGTTGGAGGCCCGGCAACAGCTCGATGAAGGGGAGGCGATAGAAATAGTATTCCTCCCGAAGAAGGAAGTCAAGGCCATGCTGCTACGCGGGGAGTTTCAGCATCCTCATACGGTGAACGCCTTATTGCTATTCTTTCATCAAAACGGACAGATATGAATATAGACATCCAACAGCTGGAAGGCATCGCCTTCGATGCTTATGGTACCTTGCTCAACATCGCATCCATCGATACTCAACTCCAGGAACAGTTCGGAGATAAAGCGCCGGCGGTGGCGGCCCACTGGCGGCGCAAACAGCTGGAGTACACCTGGCTGCGCACCCTGATGGGGAAGTACAAAGACTTTTACGCACTCACTAAAGATGCCCTCACCTACGCCCTGGAAGCCGCCGATGTACAGGCCAGCCCGGAGCAGCGGCAGCAGTTGATGCGGGAATATTACCTGCTGGAAGCCTATTCGGAGGTGAGCAGCGCCATGGAGGAACTTAAGGGCAAATACAGGCTCGCCATTCTTTCCAACGCCAACCCCAGCCTGCTGGAACGGGCAGCGGTACATAATGGCCTGGACGAACTCCTCGATAAGATCATCAGTGCGGATGAAGTCGGGCAGTACAAACCGGTGCCGGCCGTCTACCAACTGGCGGAAAAACACCTGGAACTGCCCGCCGCAAAGATCCTCTTCATCTCTTCCAATACCTGGGATGTGGCCGGCGCCACGGCCTTCGGCCTGCAAACCGCCTGGGTACGCCGGGGCCAGGGTACCCTCGAACAGCTGGGCTTTCAACCTTCACTTATCGTGAATGACCTTACGGAGTTGGCTAACTTACTCGCTTAATGCCCGTAGCTTCGCTTTATCCCACATCCTCAATTTGGCTGGTTTAGCCATTCAGGATCTACTCCCTCAGTCGCTGCGCTCGTATTTGATGTGCGATTTTTGATTTAAGATTTTTACTGGCCCGTACAGGAGGAACTGCAAACTGTTGAGCGCAGCGAAACCCGTATGGGCCCACTGCTCAAACCCTCCCCCGCACATGCTCCTTCTGCAGCGTGATCAGCACCACCCCGATGATCACGATGAAGGTGCCCGTCCACTGCAGCCAGCCCAGGCGCTCGTCCAGGAAGATGTAAGCGAGGATGATGGTGGATATAGGGCCCACACTACCTACTATGGAGGCCGTCCCCGAACCGATGCGCCGGATACCTTCGGAAATGAGAAAAGAGGGGATGACCGTCGCAATAATGGCCATCAGTAAAGACAGCCCGTACACCGGAACGGGAAAACCGAACAACCGCCACTGTTGCACTATTCCATGATGGATCAACACCGCCCCGCAGGCAACGGCCATGGCCAGTGAGGTGAAGCGAAGGGTACCGATCCGGGGCAGCAGATAACCACTGCCCACCAGATAAACGGCATAGCTTACTGCGCCGAAGAAGACCAGTAGGGCCCCCAATACAAAATTCCCCTCTTCACTAAGGGCCAGCCCCTCGGAAAAGGCCAGGCCGATACCGAGGTAGGTGAGGAGCAGGGAGACAAACTGCCGCCTGCCGATGGGCTGACGGAAAACCACCGCACCGATCAGCAGGACTATGGTGGGGTAGGCAAACAAGATCAGCCGTTCCAGGCTGGCGGTAATGTACTGCAGGCCCAGAAAGTCGAGCAGGCTGGCCAGATAATAACCGGCTACTCCCAGCGAAACCAGAATAAACCAATCGTGGCGGGACAGCTTTTGGCCTCTATACTTTTTCTGCTTTCCCGACAGGGAGGCGATGATCAGAAAAAAAGGCAGGGCAAACAACATGCGCAGGGCGAGCAGCGAGATGCTGTCCACTCCGTGGCGGTAGGCCAGTTTGACCAGTACGGCTTTGGTGGAAAACAGGATGGCGCCGAGAAATACAATGCCGGCGCCGATCAGCAGTTCCCGGCTGAAGGATGGGTTTTGCATGCCGCAAAGCTAAGCATTACTCCCGGAGGGTCGCAAGGCAAATGAGTGCTTTTCTGATATGCAAGAGTGCTTTAGCAACCATCGCAGCTTCCCTACAATTTACGCACCAGCTCCACCCGGCGGTTCAGCTGCCGCCCTTTTTCGGATGTGTTGTTCGAGCGGGGCGCCAGCGGCCCCACGCCCCTGGCTTCCAGCCGGGGCGCCGCAATACCATAGCCATTCACAAGGGCCTCGGCGGTGGCCTGCGCCCGGCGTTCCGACAGGCCGATGTTGTAGCCGATCGTGCCTTTCATATCGGTATGGCCCACGATGTAAAGAGATACCTCCGGGTGATCCTGAAGGTACCCGGCGATGGCCTCCAGGTTGGGTTTCGACTCCGGCCTGACTACTGCCTTGTCGAAATCAAACTGAATGCCGTACAGGGCTACCTTCCCATGGGCTTCGATCTCCCGGGCAATGTAATCCGCATCCACCGTTATTTTACCGTCTTCCAGCGGCGCTTCTTCAACAATGTCCAGCAAAACCACCGTTTCATCCGAACTGTACTGGTAGGCGGCCAGCACCACGTAGACATCGCCGGTGGGCCGCGGCAGCTTGCCGGCCAGATAGCCCATGCCGGCAGAAGTAGAACTGCCCGTGAACAGTTTCATGCCGGTGTTCGTCGGGAAAGGGTTTCTGGCGTAGGCCGTGCCCATCCAGGTGTTGCCGCCGACTTCTTTCTTGACGTTGCGCTCCGGATGCAGGCCTCTGGCCAGCACCTCAAAACCAGCCCGCTGTATGGAGTTGCGGTAATTCTGATAAACCTCGCTCACGGTGGCGCCTCCCTTCACGCTGTAGTAGATGCGATAAACCTTACCCTCAAGGCTGATCCAGTCGTCGATCTGCTTGTAGCCCGTCTGCGGGCCGACAGCGATGTGATATTCGTTAAACTCCTGTACTTCACACCACTCAATGACGGCGTCCGGAAATCGGCTGATCAGAGGGTGGTCTTCGCAACCGGCTGCATCCTTTTGTGTGAAGGCAGGGGCAGTACCCAAAGCGAAGAGTAGAATTGGAAGGTATCTTTTCATCATGCAGATATTTGATCTTTTAGAATTGCAGGCTTGACAAGTTTTTCTCCGGCTGAACTTCCGGTAAACTTGTCAAGTCTTACCGGGAACATTAGACTTTGTTCTGAAAATTTCCGTAAGGAATTTCGCTGTTCTGTAAATCCCTGCCGGCCATGCCGTGCTGCCGGCTATTCCGGCACGGCAGGCGGGCTACCTATCCTGAGATCCTGTCTGTTCATTTCCAGATTATCCTACCGCTTTGCCAGCTCCCTTTTTCCAGGTTTTCCAAACGGTAAAAATATATACCGGGCGCCAGCCCTTTATCAGTGAGCCGGATGTCATCGCCAATGTGCTCCCAGCGCGCCGCCAGCCGGCCATTGGCCTGGAACAGGCTCAGGCTGGTGGTGGCGCCCTCCAGGTTTTGTATCTGCAGCCAGCCGGAGGCCGGGTTTGGGAAGAGGCGAACATTGCCGATTTCCGCCTCAGCAGTTGAAGTCGCTCCTTCGCGATTGATGACCCAGGCGGTATTGGCCGTTTCGGGTTCCGGCACTCCGGAAATGGCGAAGATGCTGTTGTCGGGCAGCAGGTGCATTTGCGGGGTAAGGAAGGGGCCCATGCCATCGTAAGTGCCCACCTCCCAACTGTTATCTTCCGGGCCGTACACCTGTATGAGCTTGGTGTCGCCGGGTGAGGTGAGGTCACCGAAGCCGAAGGAAAGCACCCGCCCGTCGGCCATGAGGATGGAACTGCGGGTTTCGATGCCGGCGTTGAAGGGCAGCTCCGTGACGATCTCGGCCGTGCGGGTGGCGGGGTCATACAGGCTTACATCGTTATCGAAATTGGCCTCCAGGTCCATGGTGAGCACCCGGCCGTCGTTCAGCTGAACGGCGCCGTCCTGAAACAAGGGTTGCTCGGGCTCCAGGTAGAAGAGGCTGCCGGTATGGGGCGGCGAGTCAGGGATATACACCTGCCCGCCTACCGCTGAGAACAACAGCTCCCGTTGTTCTTCAAACCAGAAGGTTGGCGCCCCTCCGGCGTCGAGCGGCCCCGGGTCGATCTCCGCCCAGTTGGTAGTAGCCGGATCATACACTGCCATCCCGCCCTGCGAAGTGGAAAGCAACACATAATCATCGGGCAGGGTTACAACAGAGTGAAGGGTATAATCGGCCAGCAGCGTTTCGAAATTGCCGGCCGAAGCCGTCCATTCCATGGTACTCGGGTCGAGCAGCTGGCTGGTTTGGATCTCCGCTGTGAAGTCGGCCGTTCCGCCCACAGCCAGCACCTTTCCGTCTGACAATACCGCCACCTCCATGTGAGCAGCGGCATAGGCCAGCGGGCTGGCTTCGGCCCAGCTCTCGGTTTCCCAGTCGTACCGCCAGGCCTGGTTAGTGGCCTCCACGGCATTGGCCGAACCACCGAAGACGAGTACGTCGCCATCTGGAAGGGAAACAGAACTGAATGCCCGCAGGCCGGCGGGCAGTGGTGCGGTTTCGCGTATAGGGATCTGTTGGGCGAAGCACTGGCAGGCCATACCCGTCAGCAGGATGAGTAGCAAGGTGTTTTTCATCGTCATCTTTTTTAAATTCTGTTGATGGGGGCTGATCACAAAGTTAACCGGGAAAAAGAGGCAGGGCAATTGCCCATTTGGGTGATTTTGGATCTCCGCCTGCCCGCCGAAGCTTCGGCAGGCAGGCGTGACCCGAGACTCGCAAATCAAAAATCGAGATTCAAAAATCAAGACTCGAAACGCCCCCCTACCGGATCAGCCGGTCTCGCAGCGCCTTACTCACCGCTTCCGCCCGGGTGTGCACCTGCAGTTTCTCGTAGATGTTCTTAATATGCGCCTTCACTGTATTGGTGCTAATGAAGAGCGCCTCGGCAATAGTGCGATAATTTTCCCCTTCGCACAGCAGCCCGAGCACTTCCTGCTCCCGTTCGCTGAGCGGGTTGGCCGGCTTAGCCTGGAACGAGCGCACAACCCTGCGTGCAATGGTGGCGCTCATCGGAGAGCCGCCGGCCTGCGCCTCTTCGATGGCCGCCAAGAGTTGCACCGGCGGCAGCCCTTTGACCAGGTACCCCACCGCACCGGCGCAGAGCGAGTCGAAGACCGACTCATCATCTTCGTGGATGGTCAGCATGATGATGTTGCCCCCAAAGCCCTCCCGTTGCAGCCATTGCACGCCTTCTATACCCGACAGTTGGGGCAGGTTGATGTCCATCAGCACTACATCGGGCGGGGAAGCAAGCAGGGCCGGCACCCCTTCTTCCACACTGGAAAATACCTGCTGGCAACTGAAGCCGGGCGACCCATCGATCACCAGCTGCATCAACTGACGTATATCGGGGTCGTCTTCTACGAGGGCAACGCGGATCATAGTTGGAAGTGTTGAGCTGCCTCAAAAGTAAAGGATTCTGAGGGGGCATTCAATAACCCATTTGGGTAGATGGCTGCTGTAAAATACCTATTTTTAAGAAAAAACCCGCGGATGTCTCTGAATATAGCAATGTTGGCCCTGCTGGCGAGCCTGCCGTTCTGCTTAGCCGGCCAGCCCCTCGATTTTCAGCACTTCAATGAAAGACAGGGGCTTTCGCAGAACAATATCACTGCCCTCTACCAGGATTCACTTGGATTCATCTGGATCGGGACCTACGAAGGGCTGAACCGCTACGACGGCAAGGAGTTTCGGGTATTCCGGCATTCGCGGAGCGATACCAATACGCTGAGTAACAGTTACATCAATTGCCTTTTCCCCGGTGCCGGCGGAACGCTCTGGCTGGGCACCCAGTACGGCCTCAACCGTTTTTACCCGGAAACCGAACAGTTCGAACGTTTTATTCAGACGGATTCCCTCATGTCGGAGGCGTGGAACTACGTGCTCGGCGGTACGATGTGCCGACGGGGGCTTGTTTGGTACGGCACCTACGATGGCGTATTTTGCCTGCAGCCCGAGGCGAGAGCGTGGCGCCATTTTCCCGCAGATACGCTGGCGGAGGATGGCGTCAACAGTAATGCTGCCTGGGCCGTCTTTGAAGATGAAGAGGGAGTGCTTTGGATCGGCACCAGCAATGGGTTCAATGTATTGCGCAATGATGATAAATTCACTACTGAAAAATACTTCCTTCCTTCCGGCATTGCCGGCGGTTCCGGCCCCATTCCCGTATTCGGCTTTGCCCAAACGCCGGATGGCATAGTGTGGCTGGCTACCCGCAACGGGCTGTACGGAGCCAGTGGGCCCACCGAAAAGCTACAATTCAGGCACTATCGTCACCGCCCGGAAAGGGCTCAATCCATCTCTACGGATTTCGTCTGGAAGGTGACGGCCGATACCGGCAACCGGCTCTGGCTGTCCACCTACGGCGGCGGGCTGAACGAGCTGGCCCTGCCGGATGGCATCACTACCCGTTATCTACACGATGAAAAGCAACCCTTTAGCCTTGCCCATAATGAGGTGAACGCCGTGATGCGCAGCCGTTCAGGCGCCCTCTGGGTAGGAACCGCCGCCGGCCTGGACAGGGCTGGGCCGGCAGGGCGACGCTTTCAGCTGGTGCAAAATGAACCGGATAACCCCTTGAGCCTGCAAAGCGAACATATTCAGGCCATCCACATAGACAGCCGGGGCAACCTTTGGCTGGGTACCCGCGGCGGCGGGCTGCACCGCATATATGCTACGGATATGGCGGCGGGGAAATATGAGTTTGAAATTTTCCAATATGGCCTGAAAGATCCACAAAGCCTGTCCCATGACGATGTGTTCGATGTATCTGAAGATGAACACGGCTATCTCTGGATCAGCACCTACGATGGCCTGAACTACCTGCATTTGCCCTCGGCCAGCGCAAAGCCAAAGT
>CAYVVK010000051.1:12834-16964 GCA_964454855.1 uncultured Phaeodactylibacter sp.
GGGCATTTTAATGTATCGGATGGCCTGTCCCATAAATTCCAGTATCAGCTGCTGCAACGCCGGAACGGCGAGTACTGGATAGCCACCTACGGCCGGCTCAACCGGATGCTCTTCGATCCGGAAAAACCCGGAAAAACGACATTCGTTGATTACGATATGGACCTCTCCCGCAGCGACGCTCTGGTCAACGCCACGGCCTTCAGCCTGGCGGAAGACCATTACGGCCAGCTCTGGATCGGCACCTTCAACGGCATCAGCAAGCTGGTTTCAGCGGAAGGAGCAGGAGTTTTCGAGAATTACCTGCACCGGCCGGGAGACTCCACCAGCCTGAGCAACAACTACGTAAATCAACTTTTTCTGGACAGCACCGGCCGGCTCTGGGCTGCTACCCGCAGTGGGCTGAACTACATCGAACAGCGCTCGGCCGAAGCACCGGCCACCTTCCGGAGCTTCGGCCCTGATGACGGCCTGCCGAGCGAAGCCGTGCAAAGCATCACCGAAGATCAACGGGGACGGCTGTGGCTGGGTACTGCCGGCGGGCTGGCTATGTTCAGCCCGGAAATTGCCCTGGGAAATACCGGTGCGCCTCCCGTGCTGAAATGTTACGATTACCGGGACGGCCTGCAAGGCAATGAATTCAACGAGCGGGCCGCCTTACGCGGGCCAGACGGCAGGCTGTACTTCGGCGGCATCCATGGCCTCAACATTTTCAATCCGGAAAACCTCTGGGAAAACCCCTATGTCCCGCCGCTTGTTTTTACGGAATTTCGCTTATTCAATGAGGTGGTACAGCCCGGGGCAGGAAAAGAGAATCCACTCAAGAAACCCATTACCTATACCCCTTCGCTGTTGCTCCGGCACTGGCAAAACGTCATTGGGTTTCGCTTCGCAGCGCTCAGTTATTCCCAACCCGAGAAGAACAGCTACGCCTACCGCATGGAAGGTTTTGATGAGGGCTGGATCTTTTCGGGAAACGACAACTCCGCCACCTATACCAACCTCGCGCCGGGCCATTACCGCTTTCTGGTTAAGGCTGCCAACAGTGATGGCCTGTGGAACGAAGAGCCCATCGCCCTCGAACTGAGAATACTGCCGCCTCCCTGGCTAAGCTGGTGGGCTTATACGCTTTACACCCTGGCGGCAGGTAGCCTGCTGTACAGCATCTACCATTTTCGCCTGCGCCAGAAACTGCGCATCCAACAGGCTCGCTTCGAAGAACGGGAGCAGTTGCGCCGGCAAAATGCCGCCGATTTCCACGACGAACTGGGACACCGCCTGACGAAGATCGCCCTTTTTCTGGAACTGGCTGATCGTCGTAAGTCCGAGCCGGCAACCCTATCCACCTACCTGGCTAAAGTGCGCCACCAGGCCGGCGGCCTGTCGGCCGGCATTCGGGACCTCATCTGGACACTCGACCCCGAAGCCGACAGCCTCCTGCAAACGCTGCTGCGCCTGCGGGAATTTGGCGACGGGCTTTTTGAACGCTCCGGCATCGGCTTTTCCGCCGCCGGCATCGAAGAACGCTTTGCCGGCATCCGGCTGGAAGCAAATGTACGAAAGCACCTGCTACTGCTGTTCAAGGAGGCCATGCACAACTGCCTGAAGTATTCACAGGCGGCCAACTGCAAGCTCGAAGTAGAAGTAAAACAGGACAAACTGAACATTAAGCTCACTGATGACGGCCGGGGCTTCGATCCGGAAAAAGTAAAAAAGGGCTACGGCCTGCGCAATATGCAGGAACGGGCAGCAAATACAAGCGGAGAATTGGCCATCCTGAGCCAGCCTGGCCAGGGTGCGTCTATTGTACTCCGGGCCAATATACCCCATATGGGGTAGGGCATGCCAATATCTTTTATTTAAATTGTAGTGCTCAACAACTGATCAAGATGCCAACCGAAAACATCCATGTCGCCATCGTGGAAGATGACCATGAGATCCGCCAGACGCTGGCCCTGATCATCGACGGTACGCCAGGCTTTTGGTGCAAACTCATCTTCGAGGATGGCCAGGCAGCCCTGGACGCCCTGCGGGAAGAATACGTCAATGTGGTGCTCATGGATATCGAGATGCCCCGGCTGAACGGCATCGAGTGCGTCCGCCAACTGAAGCCGGACAAACCCGAAGCAGACTTTATCATGCTTACCATCCGGCAGGACGACGAGAGCATCTTCCAGTCCGTCTGTGCCGGGGCCTCGGGCTACCTGCTGAAGGACACCTCCCCGGCCGAGCTGCTGGAAGCCATCCGCGAAGTCCATGCTGGCGGCGCCCCCATGAGCGCCAACATCGCCCGGCGGGTGATACAGTCCTTCCACCAGCTGAAGAAGTCACCCCTCACGGAGAGAGAAACCGAGATCCTCCGCCTGCTCAGCCAGGGTATGAACTACCGCTCCGCCGCCGAAGCGCTCTTCCTCAGTCCCCACACCGTGAAGACTCATATTAAAAACATCTACCAGAAACTACATGTGAATAGCCGGGCCGAGGCTATCCGCAAGGCGATGAAAGACAAACTGATCTGACTCGGGCCCACTTCCCACTTTTCTCATCCGCCGTAGCTTTCTTGGGGAGCCATAGCTCGATGCGAAGGTTCCAGGCGAAGGCGGGCCACTTCCCACTTCCGCCCCTTGGATGCGGCGCCTCACTGCGTTCGGCTTCAAATACCCCATCTGGCCGATACCCCTACTCCTTCTATTCCCGTAGTTTTGAAAGAAAACAACCTACCGAAAATGAAGAAACTGGCCATACTGACAGCCGTACTCGCCCTGGCCTTCACCACCGGCATCGGACAAAACCGCGCCAAACAAAGGGCGGATGATTTCGTACCTGGTGACATCACTCTATTCGAAGACAGCCTGATAGGCGAACAACTCGGAGAATTCCCATCCCGCTGGGATTTGAAAAATGGGGTTGTAGAGGTAATGCAAATGGACGGCCCGGGCGTCATCGGTTTCGTACGATCGGGCTCGGAAATAATACCGCTGATGAATTCCAATACTTACCTGCCCGAACATTTCACCCTGGAGCTCTCCCAAAAGCGGGCAGCAAAGGTGAAAGACGCCCTCGTGAGGGAAGGCATAGCAAACCACCGGCTCCGCAGCGAAGGCCTTGGGGAATCGCAACCTGTGGCCTCTAATGACACCGAGGAAGGCAAAGCCGCCAACCGGCGAGTAGCTTTTGTTCTGTTGAATAACTAAAACCCATAAATACATCTGTTATGAAAAATTCGCTCCCGGGGCTTACGGCCCTCTTTATTTTTATCCTGCTATTCGCCTGCTCTAATTCCGACGATGATGCAGCCAATATGGGCAGCGACAACTGTATGATCCGTTGCAAGGTCGATGGTGTGCAGTACGAAGCTGACCCCGCCAATAACTGCGCCTTTCTTGGCAACACCCTGAATATCGGCCAGACGGGGATGAATGCCATCCAACTGCAAGTCAACGGCCTGACGGCTCCCGGCACCTACAGCCTGGGCGGACAGGATGCTGTCGTCATCATACAGCTGTCTGACGGTACTACCATTGGCGGGCTGAGTGGGCAAGTAGAGGTCACAGAGATCTCCAACGGCCAGGCGGAAGGCACTTTCAGCGGTTCTTTCTATGTAGTTACAGACCCCAGCCAGACCCCCACCCATACGGTAACGGAAGGCGTTTTCTCAGCCAGTTTTTAGTTGTAAAACAAGCCTGCTGCCCTTTCCCGAAGAGGAGAAAAGCTGCCATTCGGCGCCCATCGCCCGGGCGCGCTCCTGCATGTTTTGCAGGCCGTTGCCGGATGTGGCCCCGGGTTCAAAGCCCCTGCCATTATCGCTAAAGGTGATGACGATTTGCCGGCCGCTGCTTTCTGCACTTAACACCGCCTGGCTTGCTCCGGAATGTTGCACGCAGTTGTGCATGGCCTCCTTGAAGATAAGGAGCAGGTGCCGCCGTTCGTTGCCGTTCAGGTGGATCTGGCCCAGGCTTTCTTCCAGTCCCTCGGTGTGGAAATGGATGGAGCTGTGCTCAAACAGGCTGTTGGCGAAAGCCTTCAGGCGCAGCAAGGCGTCATAGAGATTGTCGTTGGCGGGGTCGAGCACCCAGATGAAATCCCGCATGCCGGCGCGCAGGCCCTGAATGTTGTCTTCTATCTGTGCCAGC
>CAYVVK010000052.1:0-5249 GCA_964454855.1 uncultured Phaeodactylibacter sp.
CTGGGTAACCGTTACTTCCAAACATGGCTTCGAACCTGAGGAACTGTCCCTGATGAACCTGGATGGGCGTATAATGAACGTGGCCCGGGAAGGCAACCGCCGCATCTCGCTGGAAAGTGTGCCCTCGGGCACTTACATCCTGCAGATTGTCAGCGGCAAGGCCCGGGTGCATAAACTTATCGTCAAACCATAAGTTTTAGTTAACTTAACTGCTTCGATAGCAGAGTCCGAAACGCTTTATTCTCAGACGTCCGGGACAGATTGTTGCATTGTTGGATTGCTACATTGTTTCTGTCCTTAAGCCGTTTTCATAATCCCATGAGTCTTTTGAGGCCGCCATCCGCCAGGATGGCGGTTTTTTTTCGGGTGATGCCTCCGGTTCTGCTCCTGCTCCGAGCTGTCGTCCGCTCTGCAGGCCCGAAATGCCCGAACCCCACACCCGGTAATGGGCGTTACGCTCCTGCTACCGGCGTTACGCCCTGCCGTGTGCTACCGGCCGTGGGCATGGTACAAAATCTAAAATCCAAAATGCCTGAATCTTAAATGCCTAAATCTGTCTACCGGCGTTACGCCCCGCTGGGGCTGCTGAGAACTGCTAAAAGCCCGGCCGGGCGTCCGCATTATTTCGGTTATAAGGTATCTTGAGGAAGTCCAGAGAGCCTGGTTTTACCTGAATGAAGAAGGCGTAAGTGCCCCGGGTGGGCTGCCAGTTGAGGCCCATCTGCCAGCAGTGGAGGTCGCGGCTGAAGCCGACGGAGGGGTAGGTAATGCCTTTGCGGACAAAATCGTAGCCGAAGTTGCCGATGTTGATGTTCCAGTTGTCGGTCAGTTGAATGCTGCCCTGGCAGTTGATGGAGTGGGTTTGCACGCGGAAGGTGTCCTGTTCGGTTTGCCCTTCCCAGTCGAGCACCAGGTTGTGGCTGATGCGGAAGTTTTCGAACAGGCTGAGGAAGTCCGTTTCCTCGGGTTCCTGCTGGCGCCGGGCTTCCTCCTCTAGTGGGTCTTCCACCACTTCCTCTTCCTCCCCCATGAATAGCGCGCGTATTTTACCCACCGTGATGTTGGTGTTGAAGCGTGCCGTGGCGCTGACAAAACGCAGCGGGGTGCCCAGCCGGTTCCAGGCAAACTCATTGATGCGCACGCTGCGGTTATTGACCGTTTCCACGGCATAGGGGTCAAACTGTGCCCGCAGGGAAAGGGTGGTGAGGCCCTTGGCCAGGCGGGTAGTACCGCTGACGTTGACCGGGCTCCAGTTCAGGGAGTCGGCGGCGAAGTTGTGGTTTCCGGAAACGATGATGTTGTCGAAGAGCTTCAGCTTCTTATCGGTGGAATCCTTTCTGGAAAAGTACTTGGCCTCGAAGATGTTGTTGATGCTGTAACTCATGGCCATCTGCCGGCCGCTGGAAGGCGGGCCGCCGAAGATCGAGCCCTGGAAAATGGAGTACTCCAACTCTTCATCCAGGTTTGTTTCGCTGGGCACGGTGCGGAAGTAACCGAGATCGGGATCGGTATAATCGGGTACAAAACCCAGGGATACGCTGGGTTTCATCACATGGCGTATGCCGCGCAGCCAGCCTTTTTTAAACTGCATGGTTCCGAAGATCTGGGTGTTGAGGCTGAGGCTGGCGTTGATCTCCCGGAATGACTCGAATCCGGGAATGATGGTGTCATTGATCATGCCGAAGGCCACGGTATCCAGCCTTTCCACTCCGTTATTGAAGGTGGTGTCCACTTCCAGGCCGGGGATAAAATCCTTGCGCAGAGATTTCAGGTACCAGGTTTCCTGGTAGTTGACCGCCGGGTTGAGGTTGAAAAAGCGGAACAGCTTGAAGGAGGTGCCGGTGTTGACGGATTGATTGACGCCGATCTGGGCGTCCTGCAGGGTTTGCGGGCTGAAAAGCGTCGTATCCTTGGCCTCAAAGCGGTTGCGCGCTTCGCCCTGGTAGCGGATGGTGATCGTTTCATACCAGCGCTCCTTACCGCCGCCTTCGCGCTTGAAAGGGTAGAGGGCCTGCGTCTGGAATTTGACATTGGGGAAGTTGATCGTTACATTGCCGGTGGACGAGTTCTGGCTGTGGTTCAGGCCCACGTTCAGGTTGAGCGGCTTGTCGCGCCAGTTTTTGCTGAAGGTGAGGTTGGAGTTCAACTGGTTGTCGAGTACGCGTTCATCGTTGAACACCCGGCTCTGGTAGTTGTTGGTTTGGATATTGATGGAGCCCCCGAAATTGTTTGTGGGGTGGGCCGAGCGGTCCTGCCGGTGTGACCAGCGGAAGCGGAAAGACTTCGGCCGGTTGATGTTGCCTTCGTCGTCCTCACTGCGGCGCACGTCGTAGCCGATGTCGAAATTACCGTTGTACTTATAGCGTTGCCGGTACTGAGAGGTGGCGTTGATGCCCCAGGTGCCTTTCACATAGATGTTGCCGGTGACCGCCAGGTTGAAGTGGTCGCCCAGGGGGAAGAACCAGCCGATGCCTTCCAGGCCGAAGCCCCACTGCGGCGAGTACTGATAATCGCGGGGAAACAGCAGGCCGGTGCGGCGGCCCGAGGAGATGGGGAAAAAGCCGAAAGGCAGCCATAGCGGTGTCGGTACGCCCATGATCTCCAGGTTGGAGGGCCCGACGACCACGAGCTTGTTTGGCACCACCTTCTGCTTGCGGCTGCGGATGCCAAAGTGAGGGTTTTCGTGGGTGCAGGTGGTAAAAATGGCATCGGAGTTGTACACCACATCATTGCTGGCCTGGGTGGTGTCGGGCTTGGTGTCGCTGACGAATTTAGCGCGGGAACCACGTACGACGACGTCATTCTGTTTCGTTGTCACATCATAAACGACCCCCTTACGGGTTTGAAAATTATAGCGCAGGCTGTCGGCAGTGAAAGTTTGATCGCCGTCCACGAATTCCGGTTGGCCCGAGGGCCGGCCGAGGCTGTCCGGCATGCTCTCGGCGGTGACGATATTGGTCTCCCAGTCGAAGACGATATGGGCGGCTTTCAGGTTGATGCTGGTATAAGTAACTGAGGCATTGCCGTACATGTGAATCTTTTTGCCGGCAATATCGTAGATCATAGAGTCATTAGCTGTGTATTGTACGGGCGCGTCCAGCGAGTCACTGGAGAAAGTAAAGGTTTTCCGCTCCTGCTGAACGCCCGCGGTGTCCCTGGCCAGGGAGGCAGTATCGGAGGGCAGGGTATCCAGCACGGGTGCCGGTACGGTATCCGTCACGACAGGCTCTTCTACCTGGGCAAAGAGATTTGCCACGGGCCAGATGATGGATACGAAAATAATAATTGGTAACTTTACTTTCAAGGATATAATTTCATTATTTAGTGCTATGACGAAAGCGTTGACCTTCCTACAAACGATCCTGTTGTGTTTTTTGCCATCCGCTCTCTGGGGGTTTAACATTTCATTATCCTTTTCCCCCTCCGAAAGGATGGGCAAAGTTATCAAAGATAGTACAATTGCGAAAACAGAATTCCAGATTAAAACACTGGTGATCGACCCCGGGCATGGAGGCCACGACCCGGGCTGTCTCGGAAGCCACAGCCGGGAGAAGCATATCGCCCTGGCGGTGAGCCAGCAACTGGCGCGGGCCGTGAAGCTCCGTTTTCCTGATGTGAGGGTCATCCTGACCCGCGATGAGGATGTGTTCATCCCCCTGCACGAAAGAGCCGCCATCGCTAACCGCAACGAGGCCGACCTGTTCATCTCCATCCACTGCAACTTCATGCCGGGCTCTTCCGCTACCCGCGGCTCGGAAACCTATGTGATGGGCCTGCATACCGCAGAACACAACCTGGAGGTGGCCAAACGGGAGAACGCCGCCATCCTGCTGGAAGACGATTACCAGAAAAATTACGACTACGACCCCAATTCGCCGGAGGGCCACATCATGCTTAGTATGTTCCAGAACGCCCACCTCGAGCAGAGCATTCTGTTTGCCGAGCGCGTGGAGGCTCATTTTAAGAACCAGGCACTGCTAAAAAGCCGGGGCGTAAAGCAGGCGGGTTTTGTCGTACTCAAGGAAACGGCCATGCCCAGCGTTCTGGTGGAGACGGGCTTTCTCAGCAATCGCGAGGAGGAGGCCTTCCTGCTGACCCCCGAAGGGCAGCAGCTGGTGGCCGCCTCCATGCTCACCGCCTTTGAAGAGTATAAGGCCATCGTGGAAGGTAAAGCCCCTTTTCTGGTGGAAGCTGCCAGCTACGCTCAACCGGAGCAGGAATACGATTATGAGGCCGTTTATCCCACCAAGGCCGCCGATAAGCCCAAAGAAAGCACCGGCGCCCTGAATATGGAAAACCGCGGGCCCGGCACGGGCCGCAGTACTTCCGTGCCACAGGAACCAAAGGCTGTGCCCCTGAAATATGAACCGCCGGCGCCAGCCGCCACCGCCCCACAGCGTACGCAAAGTGAGGCAAGCGTGGCGGAAGAAGCCAATATTCAGTTTCACGTACAGCTGGCGGCAGCCAGTAAGCCGGTGGATACCGGTGATAAAAAGTGGCGCAATACCGGCTACCTCATAGAAGTAGTCCGGGAGGACAACTTCTACAAATATCAGGCGCGCAACTTTTCCACCCTGCAGCATGCCTTCGAAGCCCGCATTCTACTACAGGCACGAGGCTTTCCCGACGCCTTTATCGTGGCTTACAAACACGGGCGGCGCATCAGCCTGGAAGAGGCAAAGAAAGAATTGGGAATTCCATGACCATTAGGTTTAAGCAGCTAACGGCTTTTTTTTACCTTTGCGACGCTTAAACTAGAAATAATATGTCAAACGAAGTAAAGGTAGGCATCCTGGCGGTGGTTGCTATAGCCCTTGCATTCTGGGGCTACAAGTTCATCATGGGCAGTAATGTCCTGCTAAAGTCCAATACATATAAGGTCTTTTATCCCCGGGTGGACCGCCTGCAGGTCGGCACCCAGGTTTTTATCAATGGGGTGGAAGTGGGTAGCGTGGGAGACGTTCGCCTGCTGGATGACGTAGACCGTACGGTTGAAGTCATCCTCGACCTCAAGCCGGGCATGCGCATTCCCAAAAACACCACGGCTGTGATCGTCTCCACGGGGTTTATGGGAGGCAAGGCCGTTATGCTGGAATACCCAATGCCCTGTTCCGGAGAAGATTGCGCGGAAAGCGGAGATGTACTTGAGGGAGAGATCAGGGGCCTGCTGGGGTCGATGGTCGGCGAAGAGAATGTACGGGATTACGTAAATATCATCAAGGAAGGGCTTAAGGAAGTGATCGATACCC
>CAYVVK010000052.1:5259-8920 GCA_964454855.1 uncultured Phaeodactylibacter sp.
CCTGAATAAAGAACTCCTAAAGGACGAGGACGCTCCGCTGGCGCGAAGCCTGCGCAACCTGGAGGGCACCCTGGCCAACCTGAATTCCACCACTGGCCAGCTTGACCGGCTGCTGAGCAGCTCTTCCGGAGATATAAAAGGCATGCTCGCCAACCTGAATGATATTACCGGCAACCTCAACGGCAACAACGAAAAGATCAACAGCATTCTCAGCAATGCCGATTCACTCAGCAGCCAGCTGGTGGCCGCCGGCCTGGAACAAACCCTGAAAGAAGTCAACGCTACTATTGAAGACCTGAAAAATACGCTGAACTCCGCCGACGCCGCGCTGAATGGCGTCACAGATGTGGTGGGCAAGATCAACCAGGGAGAAGGCACGCTGGGCAAGCTCATGCAGGACGAAGAGCTCTACAACAACATCAGCGAGCTGAGCGAACGGGCGGATTCCCTCTTCAATGACATCCAGGAACGCCCGTATCGCTACGTTCCTTTCAAAAGCCGTAGTAAGGTGAAGAAGTTTGACCGCAGAGATGCGGGTAATTAATTAAGGTAAAAGTAAAATTAAAAGTCAAAAGGTAAAAAGGGCTTCCCACATAGCCACAGTGCAATGCTGGAGCAGAAGAGCCTCCCCTGGGCCAATTTTACCTTTTACCTTTAACGGTTTTACCTTTTACCTTTTGACTTTTACCTTTTGACTTAAAGTATATTCACCTCCGGCTGCAGCTGTATGCCGAACTTGGCCTTTACGTCCTCCATGATCCGTTCTGCCAACCGGAGTATGTCCCTGCCGCTGGCATTACCGTAGTTGACCAGTACCAGCGCCTGCTTTTCATAGGCGCCGGCATCGCCTATTCTTTTTCCTTTCCAGCCGCACTGCTCGATGAGCCAGCCCGCCGGGATCTTCTGCCCGCCGCCAGGCAGGGGATAGTGGACGATCTCGGGGAAGCGTTCCTGTAACTGCCGGAACTGCTCTTCAGACACTTCCGGGTTTTTAAAAAAGCTTCCGGAATTGCCCAGCCGGGCGGGGTCCGGTAATTTGGCGCTGCGTATGGCGATGACCGCCCGGCTGACATCTTCTATGCCGGGTTCCGCAACGCCCATCTCCGTGAGCTGCCGGCGAATGGCTCCGTATTCGGTGTGGATATCGTGATCATGGGCAGTGAGCTCCAGGATCACTCTGGTGATGCAGTATTTTCCTTTTGCCGGCCCTTTAAAAATGCTGTCGCGATAACCGAAGCGGCAGGCGGCCTTGTCGAAGGCGTGAATAGCGCCACTGGCCAGCTCTACCGCCTCGAGGCGGTAGAATACATCCTGTAATTCCACCCCATAGGCGCCGATGTTCTGAATGGGGGCGGCCCCTACCGTTCCCGGAATAAGAGAGAGGTTCTCGATGCCGCCGAACCCCTGCTCCAGGCACCAGAGGACGAACTCATGCCAGTTCTCGCCCCCGCCGGCGGCCACCCAGGCCTTGTTTTTGGCCTGGCTAACCACTTCTCTGCCCCTAATGCTGTTTTTTACCACCAGGTGCTGCGGCTCGCTGGCCAGCAGGATATTGCTGCCCCCGCCAAGGATAAAAGGAGCGGGCCCCTCCCATTCCCTCAACAGGGCCTGTAGGCCGGCCACCGTCTGTACTTCCACGAACTGGCGGGCTACAGTATCGATGCCAAAGGTGTTATAGTTTTTAAGGGAAACGTTTTTCCGGATCTTCATATCATCGCCGTTGAACAATGTCGAAACCCCACAAGCCCCGGCGCATCATGATTTGGGCCTCTTCACCACGGTTCCTGCCGCTAAAAAGAGGCGTCTCATTTTTCACTCTGCGCAATTCTCCCTCATAGTAGAAAAAGCTGAGGTAGCCGTCCGGTTTCGGTTTTTCGCCTTTGAGCAGGCCGAAGGGTTCGGAGAAGTATTGTTTTTCTTCGATGAACTCTACGGTCTCCGCTCTCGGGGGGTAGGGGCTGAGCAGGCGGTTGCCCAGGCTGGCCGCCAAAGGAGCAAACAGGCCGCAGATGAATACGAAAAAGACGTACAACTGCACTTTTTCCGTTTTGTCTCTGGCCTGGCCGCGGTAGGCCCAGCCCAGGCCAAGGCCCAGGATAATGCCTATGGCAAGGGCGAAGAAAGTCATCGTCCGGGCATTGATGGTGCGGTCGAACCAGGGAAACTCAAGAACGTAGAGTATTACCAGTACGATAAAAAGCAAACCAATAAGCCCGTATTTCAGTCTGTCCATAGGCTATCAATTGATCGGTTCGAACTGCAGCCTGGCCAGGGTGTTGTAGGCGCCATCTTCGATCAGCGAGAGCTCCTCGTGGGAACCTTCTTCGATGATCTTGCCGTGTTCGATGACGTAGATGCGGTCTACATTGCGAATGGTCGCCAGGCGGTGTGCGATGATGATGGAAGTACGGCCCTCCATCAGCTTGTTGAGGGCTTCCTGTACGGCCTTTTCCGATTCGGCATCCAGGGAAGAGGTCGCTTCATCCAACAACAGAATGGCGGGGTCTTTCAGTATGGCGCGGGCGATGGCGATGCGTTGCCGCTGGCCGCCCGAGAGCTTAACCCCGCGTTCGCCGACCACCGTATCCAGGCCATCGGGAAAGGTTTGGATGAAATCCCAGGCATTGGCCTGGCGGGCCGCCTCGATCACTTCCTCTTCCGTGGCGCCTGGTTTTCCATACAGGATATTTTCCCGAATGCTGCCGCCGAACAGGATGACCTCCTGAGGGACAATGGCCATATTTTTCCGGTAGGCGGTGGTATCAAAACCATAGATGCTGCGGCCGTCGACCTTGATATCCCCCTCGTCGATCTCATAGAACTTGAGCAGCAGCTGAACGATGGTCGACTTGCCGGCGCCGCTGGTGCCTACCAGGGCGATCTTGCTGCCGGATTGCACCTCGAAGCTCAGCCCCCGCAGTACCGGCGCATCCTTTCGGGTGGGGTAGCTGAAATGCACATTCTCATAGCGGATATTTCCTTCCAGGGGCAGGCGTTTTATCGTGTCTTCTCCATTGACTTCCACCTCCGAGGTTTCGCTCAGTATCTCGCGGATGCGCTCCGTAGCACCGATGGCCCCCAGAATTTCGGTGTAGAAATTACCCAGCCCGGCGATCGCACCGCCCAGGATGCCGGTGTAGACCACGAATTCTACCAGCTGCCCGGCAGTCATCCTGCCCTGGCTCACCATAATGGCGCCCTGCCAGACAATGAAAAAGAGGGCGCCAAACAGGAAGGTGACGATGAAGACCGAGAACAGGGCCCTCCAGCGGGCGTACTTCAGCGCCGTCTTTACCACCTTATCGATAGAACCGCCATAGCGCACCGCTTCGAACACCTCGTTGGTGAAGGCCTTCACCGCCTCAATGGCCATTACTGTTTCATTGACAATGGTATTGGAATCGGCCAGCTCCTGCTGCCGGTCTTTGGACAAGCGGCGGATGAACCTTCCGAAGGCCATGGCCCCGATGACGATGACCGGGAAGGTGGCCAGCATGATCATCGAAAGGCGCGGGGCGCGAAAGGCGATGAACAGAATACCCGCCACCAGTATGATGATCTGCCGAAGGAATTCGGCAAGTGTGATGGAAAAGGCATTATACAACTTTTCCACATCGGCGGTGAGCCGGCTGACCAGGGCGCCCACCCGGCTTTGTTCAAA
>CAYVVK010000052.1:8930-16815 GCA_964454855.1 uncultured Phaeodactylibacter sp.
AAAAAGACGATGGGCAGGGAAACCAGCTTTTGATAAAGTGCTTTCCGCACGTCAGCTATGCCTTTTTCACTGACTATAGAGAAGAGATAGATGCGCATATAGGAAACAAATCCCTGTACCACCAGCACTGCCAGCAGTATCCAGCCGATCTGCCCGAGGGAAATATTAAACTCTGCGTTGCCCTGTGCCACGTCGATCATCAGGCCCGAGAGATAGGGAAATATCATGAATACCAGGCTGGAGATAAAGAGCAGCACCAGCCCAAGGATAAAAGCCCAGCGGTAGGGCCGTATATAACGAAAGATCCTGGCTACCTCCTTCAGTTTCTCCTTCGATAGGCTGGGGCGCTTCTCCTCCTCTCTGGACGCCCGCGTTCGCCTTCTCATTCCCATAGAAATCCAATTTTTTAAAACCTTGAAAAAAATACAGTCTTATAACACTTTTCCCCCCTATTAGTTAAATGTAGGTTTTTCTTATACGAATAATTCAAAAAAAGTGTAGCTTTGCCCATGCTCCCCAAACAATCCAGGTAAATAATGAAATAACTTGTCATCTTTTTCCCGCACGAAAGAGGTGTTTTTTTTCATACGCTCTTTCTTCTTCGCGCTCAGGCAGCCGGAGTTGAACAGGGGCAAAATTAACAGGATATTTTATTTCCCGGAATACTATTGGCAAAATCCCAAAACATGAAGAAGTTCCTCATCCCCTTGGTAGTTGTGTTCAGTTATTTTCCGCTGCACGCACAGGTGGTCGATATCGGCCTGAATCTCGGTGCTACTTTCTACAGCGGAGACCTTTCCTCCAGTGATTTCCGGCAGATGATACAAGAAACACGGCCCGCCATGGGCATATTCTGCCGCCTGGTAAACAACCGGCATTTCTCCACCCGTTTCAACTTCAATTACGGAGGGGTGCAGGGCGATGATGCCCGCACCCGGAATGAAGGCCGCGGCCTGAATTTCCGCAGCGATATCTGGGAGTTTAACGCCATTGGTGAGTGGCACTCCATCCGGATCCGCCATACGGAATACAGCTTCACTTTTCCCTACGTGTTCGGAGGAGTGGGAGTCTTTCACTTCAACCCGAAGGCGGATGTCGATGGCGAATTCATCGAACTCCAGCCGCTGGGTACGGAAGGGCAGGGCCTGCCTTCCTATCCGGAGGCCTACAGCCGGACCCAGTTCAACCTTCCCCTCGGCGCCGGGATAAAATTCATCAACCGCAAGTTTACTTTTGGCATCGAGGCCGGAGCCCGCAAGCTGTTTACCGATTATCTCGACGATGTGAGCGCCACCCAGGTCAACCACCGCGAAATTTTTGATGGCAACGGCCCGGTGGCGGCGCAACTCAGCAACCCGAACCTGGGCGGTAGTGAAGGAGTGGATGAAACCTACCGGCGGGGCAGCGAGTTCGACGACTGGTACTACATGATGAATGTGACCATCTCCTACAACTTCGGCAGCGAGTTGCACAAATTGTTTACCGACCCGGTGCCCTGCCCTCGTTTCCGATAGCAGCACAAGAGGCAAGGCCGCCTTGAAAAAACGGTTTAACATTCTTTGTGTAATCATTTGGCCTGTTTCCACGTTATATAGCCGTTGGGAAGGGGGTTACCCCTTTATTTTTTTAGAGCCGGACTACTTTTTTTTGATTAACTTGTCCACTCATTATCACTCTTCAATCCCATTGAGCTATGAGAATGAAAATACTGGCACTTGCCTTACTTTACGCGTTCGCCTTTCAACCTTCTGGTTTTTCACAAAGTACCGAGCTGGGCGTCCTCGGGGGCGCATCTCTGTATAGTGGAGACCTTTCCCCGCAGGAGTTTGGCGTTTACCTGGAAGACGTACAGCCTGCTTTCGGCGCTTTCGCCCGATTCAACCTGAGCCCCACTTTTGCCCTTCGCCTCGGTGCTTATTCCGGGAAGGTCGCAGCCGACGACGCCGATCACGGCAGAGAGGACCGCGGGCTGAGTTTCCAATCCCGGATCACGGAATTTTCCCTCATCGGCGAGGCCAACCTCTTTAAACTGGGGTACAACCAGGACAGGGGGATAATGCCTTACCTCTTCGGTGGAGTAGGCGTATTTACTTTCAATCCGGAGACAGAGTTTGACGGTGACCTGGTGGAGCTACAACCACTGGGTACCGAAGGCCAGGGCCTTCCAGGTAATGAGAGCCCCTACAACCTCACCCAGCTTGCCATCCCCCTCGGAGTAGGCATCAAATTCCTGCTCAATGAAAGCATTACGCTTGGCCTGGAATTTGGCGGGCGCAAACTATTCACCGATTATCTCGATGATGTGGGCAATACTCCCGTCAATTATTTCGATGTGCTGGAAGGAAATGGCGAGCTGGCCGCCCGGCTCAGCAACCCCACATTGAAAGACCCCAGCCCTGACAATGCCAATTATCGCCGGGGAGGAGAGTTCAACGACTGGTACTACATCGGGGGCCTCTCTCTTTCCTTCCGCCTGCAGGGCGGTGGTGGCGGCGGCTGGGGAAGCGGCCGCGGGATCGGTTGTCCCACTTTCTAAAAAATAATATTCGAGTTTACCCATACCTCGCTCCTTACTTTTGGCTATAAGGCTTTATATTTACCGCCATATAGCTGCCAGTGCTGCATTGCCCTATCCTGATCAAAGATAAAACCACAACGATTTTTCTGATTGCTATGTTGGTTAATCAGCCTGCAAGCCTCAAAAACGTTCCGCTTTTTCGGGGGCCAGTATTTCGATTTCCTCATCACCGTTTGTGATGAGGCCAAAGAGCAGGTGCTCAGGAACCTTTCCTACGGAGAGAAGATCCACTACAGCATTCCCGACCCTGCAGCGTTTGTAGGCAATGAGGAAGAAAAGCTCGAAGAATTTCGCCGCGTACGTGAAATCGTAAAGAAAAGGATCCTCAGGTTTATCGGAGGCGCACTTTACGAAAGTACAGAAGCTGTTGCCTGATATTCAGTTTTGGCTTAGAAAAGGGGCCTTTCCAAAGCAGGCCCCTTTTTCTTTTCGGGCGGCAGCGATGAAGTTGGAGCCCTGGCCTTCGCGCCGCTCGATCTCCGCATTGGCGAAGAAGAAGAGCTTATTGCGGATGATGGGCCTACCGAGGCCGAAGCCAGCCTGGAGCTGCCGCAGTTCGGGCACGATGATCTCTGTGCCGCTCACCCTGGAGCCCGTCATATCCTGGTTTAGGCCAAACTTCGCTTAACTTTTATTTCACAATAAATTTACATTGGGCGCAGAGGAGAAATGAGGCAAGATTTAATCTTGGCTTAACATTCATTATTTCTTCCCGGCCGTTCAAAGCCCTATTTTTTCGGGCTTTATGTAACTTTGGGCCGAACCCTCGCAAAAGAATACCATGGAAGATCTGGAATACATCAAAAGAGACATCAGCTGGCTGTCCTTCAACCATCGGGTATTGCAGGAGGCAATGGACAAAAGCGTGCCCCTGTACGAGCGCATCAGGTTTCTGGCCATCTACAGCTCCAACCTAGATGAATTTTTCCGGGTGCGGGTCGCTTCCCTGCGCAGTTTCAAAGACCTGAAAAAGAAAACCCGGAAAAAGCTGGAACTCTCCGAAAAGCCCAAAAAGGAACTCAAACAGATTAGAAAGACGGTACAGCAGCAACAGGAACAGTTCGGGCATACCTTCCGCGAGGAGATCATTCCTGAACTGGAGGAAAACGGCATCTTCCTGAAAAAGGACGACGGTTTTACGGATGCTCAGCAGGAATTCGCCCGGAGTTATTTTTTTGAAAAGGTGTACCCCTTACTGCATCCCGTCTGGCTGCACCCGGAAGACGAGTCCCTGTTTCTGAAGAACCGAGGCCTTTATTTTGTGGCCGTACCGGCAGCGGGAGAGGAACTGGCCGTTGTCAATATCCCTTCCGATGAGCTGCCGCGCTTTGTTACCCTGCCTACAGACAGTGGCGAACATCATATTACCTTCCTGGACGATATCATCCGCTTTATGCTGGAAGAATTTCTGGGACGGCCTATTGTGGACATATATTCCATCAAGCTCTCTCGTGATGCCGAACTGTATATAGACGATGAATACTCCGGCGACCTGGTGGAGAAGATCAAAAACAGCCTGGAAGCGCGCAATGTAGGCCTGCCTACGCGCTTCCTCTATGACAGTGCCATGCCGGAAGAACTCCTGGCGCGCCTGAAGGCCTTCTTCGGGCTCAGCAAGAATGATATCATTCCCGGCGCCCGTTATCACAATTTCAATGACTTTTTCGATTTCCCCGACCCCACCGAAAATCCCGCGCTCCACAACCCCAGGCTGCCCCCCCTGCCGCATCCGGATTTCGAAGCGGCAGATTCCATCCTGGAGTTGCTGCGCCGCAAGGACGTCATGCTGCATTTTCCCTATCAGAAGTACGATTATGTGCCGAAGCTGATCGAAGAGGCGGCAAACGACCCCCTGGTCAAGAGCATCAAGATCACCCTCTACCGGGTGGCCGCCAAATCCGATGTGGTGGAATCCCTCTTGCGCGCCCGGAAGAACGGCAAACAGGTGACGGCCTTCATAGAGGCCAAGGCCCGCTTCGACGAGGCTTCCAACCTGTACTGGGGTGATCAGCTGAAGCTGGCGGGCGCCAAAGTGCTGTATAGCTATCCCGGCATCAAGGTGCATACCAAGCTGATGCTCATCCAGAGAGAAGAGGAAGAAGGGCTGCGCAATTACGCCTATCTGGGCACCGGCAACTTTAATGAAAAAACAGCGCGGCTGTACTGCGACCACGCCTTATTCACTGCCGATGCCCGCCTGGCGGATGAGGCAGGGCAAATCTTCGCCCTGCTGGAGCGCAAAATACTCCTTCCCAAATGTAAGCACCTGTTTGTTTCTCCCTTTACCACCCGGAGCCGTTTCGTAAGCCTGATCGATCAGGAGATCCGCAACGCCCAGGCCGGAAAACAAGCCTATATGATCCTCAAGATGAACAGCCTGGAGGACCCTGGTATGATAGAAAAGCTCTATGAGGCCAGCCAGGCTGGCGTGAAAATCCAGCTCATCGTCCGCGGCATCTGCTGCCTGCTGCCTGGCCTGCCGGGAGTGAGCGAGAACATCGAGGCCATCAGCATCGTCGACCGCTTTCTGGAGCACGCCCGCGTGTACATCTTCGCCAATGGCGGAGAGGAAGTCATGTACACGGCCTCCGCCGACTGGATGAGCCGCAACCTCGACCGCCGCGTGGAGGCCATAATGCCCATCTACGACAAAGCCGTGTTCCGGGAAATACGCGACATCATCACCCTGCAGCTCATGGATAATACCAAGGCGCGGGTGGTCGACGCGGCTCAAACCAACTCCTACCGCGAACGGGAGGACACAGTGGTGCGTGCGCAGACAGATACCTATTCCTATCTGCAGAAGAAGCTGGAAAAGCAGGCGCAGGCCGCTAAGGTTTAAGCCCGGTTAGGGATCGCGCAAAAGAACGAGTCTAAATGGGTAATTTATTGTTGCGCGATCCTTAGTTAACCTCCTGGTAATATTTTTAATCTACACTTCACAAAAAGTTAGCTTATTCATAATTGGCCGTTTTCCACCCGGGCCAGGGCCCGGCAATATCTTTGATGAAAAACTGTGGAAAAGATCAACCATGTACGCGATTGGGTATTCCGGCAGGTTCACACCAAAAACCTGGTTTACAATACCTGTTGGGAAGATCCCCGCTGCGACCGCGAATTGCTGGAACTGGAAGCCGGCAGCGAAGTAGTGATGATCACCAGTGCCGGCTGTAATGCCCTCGACTACCTGCTGGACCAGCCCGCCCAGGTCTATTGTGTGGACGTCAACCCCCGGCAAAATGCCCTGCTGCAACTGAAACTGGCTACTTTCCGGCAGGCCAGCTTTGATGACCTCTTCCTGCTTTTCGGCAAAGGCGCTCATCCTGAAGCGCTGTCTCTTTACAAAGAGCAACTCCGCGACAGCCTCCCGGAATACGCCCGAAATTACTGGGATAAAAACCTCAATTTCTTCAATGGGAAAGGCATCCGCAAGACCTTCTACCACTACAGTACTTCCGGCACCTTCGCCTGGATGGCCAGCCGGTACATCCGCGCCCGCCGGGAACTCTACCGGCAGGTGCAGCAGCTTTTCGAGGCCGACACCCTGGATAAACAGGCTTCCCTGTATTATCAGATCGAAAAACGGGTGCTGAACAAGCTGGTGGGCTGGTTCGTCAACCGCCACCTTACCATGTGCCTGGTGGGCGTGCCGCGCAGCCAGCAGCTGCTCTTTACCGAGCAATACGAAAATGGCGCCCTGGGATTCATCAAAGAGTGCCTGCGCAAGGTGTTTACCGAACAGCCTTTACACGACAACTATTTCTGGCGACTCTACCTGAATGGAGAATATACGGATCACTGCTGCCCTTCCTACCTGCAGGCCGACAACTTCGAGCCCATTCGCACCGAATCGGGAAAGCTGGAAACCCATACCAATACGATCAGTGGCTTCCTGAGGGAAAATTCAAAACCGTATTCCCACTTCGTCCTGCTCGACCATCAGGACTGGCTGGCGGCCCATAACGTGCCGGCTCTGGAAGAAGAGTGGCGCCTCATCCTGGATAACAGCCGCCCGGGCACGCGCATTCTCCTGCGCTCGGCCGCCGAGGAAGTGAACTTTTTCCCCGATTTTGTAAAGGCGGCGGTAGATTTCGAACAGGAAAAAACCCTGGAAACCCACCGGCGCGACCGCGTGGGCACCTACGCCAGTGTATACCTGGGAATTGTAAAATAGCCTTTGCAAAACAAGAAAATCATGGCGAACAGCTATACGAACACTATAGAAGAACAAAACTGCATGATGCGGCAGTACTACATCTTCCAATCCAAGATCTACGATCTCACCCGCTGGTCCTTTCTCTTCGGCCGCCGGCAGGCCATCCGGGAATTGCCCTTCGACAGAGAGGCGGAACTCAGTATCCTGGAGGTGGGCTGTGGTACGGGATACAACCTGCGGCAACTGGCCCGCCGTTTTCCAAACGCCCGCCTCACCGGCCTGGATGTCTCTCCTCATATGCTGCACAAGGCCCGCCGGGCTACTCAGTCCTTAGGCAGCCGGATAAAGTTGCTGGAAAAAGCCTATACCTTTGGCGATGATGCCCATACCGGCCAGCTTGACGCCGTCCTCTTTTCCTACTCTCTCAGCATGATCAACCCGCAGTGGGAATCCCTCATTCAGCAGGCCCGGCAGGACCTGCGGGCGGGCGGCTTCATCGCCCTTGCCGACTTCCACAATTCCCGCTTTCCCTGGTTTAAACAGCACATGGGCAATAACCACGTGCGCATGGACGGCCAGCTGATGCCGGTGCTGGAAAGGGAATTTGAAACCCTTACGGCGGAGGTGAGGCTTGCTTACGGAGGGGTATGGGAGTATTGTGTATTCGTAGGTAGAAAGTGAAGCTGGGCATCTTTTGTATTCGCGGCCTAATGCAACAACCTGGCGGCCCTTAATGTCCTTGGTGGCAAATACCCACGAGCGTCGGCGCGGCAAAAAGCAATGGGCGGTTCATCTCAGGGGCGTCCAGCAGGCAAGAGCCAGAATTCCCCCCTTCAGCTTGGTGCCCTTCGTGCCTTAGTGGCTACACTCACGAGCGTCGGCGCGGCAAAAAGCAATGGGCGGTTCATCTCAGGGGCGTCCAGCAGGCAAGAGCCAGAATTCCCCCCTTCAGCTTGGTGCCCTTCGTGCCTTAGTGGCTACACTCACGAGCGTCGGCGCGGCAAAAAGCAATGGGCGGTTCATCTCAGGGGCGTTCAGCAGGCAAGAGCCAGAATGCCCCCCTTCAGCTTGGTGCCCTTCGTGCCTTAGTGGCTACACCCACGAGCGTCGGCGCGGCAAAAAGCAATGGGCGGTTCATCTCAGGGGCGTCC